>NZ_JBFTEN010000057.1:0-351 GCF_041154185.1 Wolbachia endosymbiont of Tettigetta isshikii
AGAGAGATGTGGTATTGTTTGAATTAAGATATAAATTTACATGTCTTTGCAATCTCACAGATATACATCCATCGGAGAATCTGGTATTTTGGATTGTATAATCTTTTTTCTAAGACTCATCCACCAAATTCTTCAGCAAGTATGCTCACTTCTTTTGGAATGTGTAATGGACTTATAATACAATTACTAATTCTATTTGGCTGCATAGCAAGTCTGTTGGAATGACATACATGTGAAATCCATAAGAATCTATTCTGACCAAGTGCTGTTTTTTTTTGCAACAGCGATTTATTCTCACCACAAATACTATTTCATTTTGTAAAGTGCACTGACCGATAGCTTGTCCTGAAC
>NZ_JBFTEN010000033.1:0-5598 GCF_041154185.1 Wolbachia endosymbiont of Tettigetta isshikii
TTCTCAAAGGAGCCGATGTTAACTCCAGAGTTATAGATGGTTGTACACCGCTACACTATGCAATAGAAAACGGTCATGAAAAGATAGCTAATATTTTATTGAAGCATGGAGCTAATGTTAATGTTGTTGACAAAACCTATAATAACACACCTTTGCACTACGCAGCAAAAGGTGGACATGAGAAAATTGTTAAGGCTTTACTGACAAATAAGGCAAATGCTAGTATTGCCACTGTGGAAGGTATAACCCCACTACATTTTGCAGTGCAGAGTGGCCACTTGAAAATAGTTGCTGCTCTCCTCGAGCATGGGGTTAACATTTGTGCTAAAGATAAGAATAATGCTACGCCATTACACTATGCAGCAGAGAGTGGTCATAAGGCAGTTGCTGAGCTTTTAATAAAAAATGGAGTAGAAATCAATGATAAGGCCAATAATAATCTAACACCATTACATGTAGCTGCTCTGAAAGGTCACAAAGATATTATTGAACTCCTAATAAGAAATAAAGCTGAAGTTAGAGCTCAAGACAGTAAGGGTAGTACACCATTACATGCAGCTGCAATGAATGGTAGCAAAGATATTATTGATCTTCTAATAAAAAATAAAGCTGAAGTTGATGCTAGAACTAATGATGGCATGACGCCATTGCATGTAGCTGCTCTAAGTGGACATAAAGACGCTATTGCTTTTCTAATCAAAAGTAAAGCTGAAGTCAATACTAGCACTAATTATGGTCTTACACCTTTACATGCGGCTATTGTAGGGGGTCACAAAGATATTGTGAACCTTTTAATAAAAAATAAAGCCAAAGTTAATGTGGAAGGTATTGCAGGTAGTACACCATTATATGTAGCTGTGGAAGCAGGTCATAAGGAAATCGTTGGGATTTTGATAGCAAATAGAGCCAATGTTAATGTTAAGAGTAACAACCTAACACCATTGCTTTCTGCTATTAAGCATAACCACAAGGAGATCGTTGAAGTTCTTATAGAAAATGGAGCTAGTGTTAATGCAGAAAGTGGTGAACCTTTATCACTAGCAGTGCTCGCTGGTTATAGGGATATTGTAGAGATTTTGATAAAAAACAAGGCCCGTATTAATATGAAAGGTCCTGAAGATGCTACACCATTACATTTGGCTGCTAAAAGAGGCCACAAGGAGATAGTAAATGCTCTGATAGCAAGGGGAGCCAATGTTGATGCTATGACTATTAATAGTACAACACCATTATATCTTGCAGCACAAGAAGGCCATGAAGAAGTTGCTGAAGTTTTGATAGCAAACAGGGCTAACGTTAACGTTGTAAATGTTGAAGGTGCTCCACTACATACAGCTGCAGGACACGGCCATGTTAATGTTGTTGAAGTCCTATTAAGTAATGGAGCAAAAGTTGATGTTAAGGACAATAAGAGCAGAACACCTATAGAATTAGCAGTTGCACATGGTCATTTGCAAGTGGTGAAAATGTTACTGCAGTATAAAAAAGTAGATATGAACGCTAAAGGCAATGATGATTGGACGATACTGCACATTGCTTCACAGGCAAGTAACTTAGAAATGGTAAAATGTCTAGTAGATGAAGGGTCTAATATTAATGCTAAAAATGCCTCAGGCTCAAAACCTATACATATTGCAGCCAGAGAAGGTTACAAAGACACTGTAAAGTTTTTCCTTAGTAAGGGGTTAAGTGTTAATGAGCTTGGTGCAGTTAACCAGACATTACTGCACTATGCTGCAATGAAAGGTCAGTTAGAAGTTGTAAAATACTTGATAGCACAAGGTGCTGACGTTAATGCTAAAGATACTAATGGCCTAACCCCTATGCATATTGCTGCTAACTTTGGTTATAAAGATGTTATTGAAGTTTTATTAAAAAATGGCGCAATTTATAATGCTGTTGATAAGCTTTATAGAAGACCTTTAGAAATTACTAACAACAAAGATGTTATCAATTTATTAGCATCAACTGAAAAATTATTTGAGTCTGTAAAACGTAATAGCTCTTCAGAGGTTGAGAATGACATTAGAGCAGGAGCATTTATTAATGCAAAAAATGCTGATAGTGGAACGTCATTACATTATGCTGCATGGAAAGGCTATGACGGAGTTGTCAAAATTCTATTACAGAATAAAGCCAATCCTAATGCGGTTGGTAGCAAAAGATTTACTCCTATACATTATGCTGCTAAGTTCTCACATTTAAAAACTGTAAAAGCTCTACTGTCCCATGGTGCAGTATATAATGCTGGTTCTGACAGCGGTAAAACACCATCAGACTTCACTGTAGATAGAGATATAACTAGTTTATTTAAATTAATTAGTGAGTCATTTAAAAAAGTTAAAGAAGGTAATGTTCAAGTTATTAATTACCTAAATAAGATAAAGGATATTGATACAGTAAAAGCCGTGATGAGTGCTTGTAATAGAGAGAACAAAACGTTAGTAGTTGCTGCAGTACATAGTAACTTTTCAAAAGTCGAGCAGTTGAAACAGATATCGCAAAGTGAAGTTTCCACTCAGATTGATACAGCTTTAGTGCTCTTGAATCAAGGCAATTACCAAAGAGCCTTAAGTATTTTCAGAAGCGCATTTGAAAGAAGAAAAGAAATACTAGGACCAGGTAATCCTGGTACTTTAGATATTCAGACATATATAGCCGACGTGCTATACAAGCAAGGAACTTACCAAGAAGCTTTAAATATGCTTGAAGAGATTTTTCAGAAACAAAAAGAAATGCTGGGTTTAAATGATAAGGATACTTTAAGTACAAGAAGTACAATCGCTTTAGTGCTGCATAGACAGGGGAAAGATGAAAAAGCTTTTAATATTTATCAAGAAATCTATCCGAAACAAAAGGAAATACTAGGGTCAAATCATTCAGATACCTTAAATACTCAGTTTCACATGGCATTAGTATTAGATAGACAGGGAAAACATGAAGAAGCGTTAAATATCAATAGGGCAGTTTTTAAAAAGTATAAGGAAACATTAGGCACACATCATCCAGCCACTGTGTGTGCCCAAAATAATATAGCAATGGTACTAGCTAACCAAGGTAAATATGAAGAGTCCTTAAAAATCTATAAAGAGGTTTTTGAAAAGAAGAAAATAATTTTAGGTATTAATCATGCTGATACCTTGAGAACGTTGCATAACATTGCTGGGGTACTCTTCAAACAAAATAAATATCATGAAGCCTTGAAAGCTTTTCAAGAGGTTTTAAATTTCCAGAAAAAAGCTTTACAACAAAATCACCCAGACACCTTGGATACTCAATACAACGTAGCAAATGTACTTTTTGCTCAAGGCAAATGGATCAGCGCACTTAAAGTCTACAGAGAAAGTTTTGATCAAAGCAAAGCTGTTTTTGGACCAAGTCATCCGAGTGTTTTAGATATTTTAAAAAAGATAGAGATGATTAATTTTAGATTTAAAATTGAGGGTAGCAAAGCATCAGAGATTCTCCAGCATCTGCAGAAAGATATCAACATTGCTGCTAGTAAAGGTGATATACAAACTGTTCAGCATCTATTACAAGATGGAGCTGATGCCAATGATAAAGATATTGATGGAAGAACACCGTTGCATTACGCTGTTAGCAATGGACACATAGATATTGTGAACATCTTACTAAAAAATGGAGCTAATGTTAGTCAAGTTACTAATAAAGGTAATACACCGTTACACACTGCTACTTCCAAAGGTTACAAAGAAATTGTTGAGGTTCTGTTACAGCATATCAGTCATGACAAATTAAATGACTTTGTTAATGCTAAAACTACTTCTAGTGGTACTACATCACTTCATGTTGCAGCTAAAGGTGGCTCCTTGGAAGTTGTAAAATCTTTATTAAAACATGGTGCAACTTATAAAATCGAGAACAAAGAAAGTAAAATACCTATTGATCTTTCTAAGAACCAAAAAGTTACTAACTTACTGAAATTAATCGAAGAATTGTTTAGAGATATAAAAAATGGTAATGTTGAATCTATCAGCAAGCTAAGAGCAGTGAAACCTGATGAGTTCTTAGCTATAACAAATGCTCGTAATAATCAAGGAAATACATTATTGCAAGTTGCTATAGCTAATGGACATAAGAATGTTGCGAGTAAATTGATAGAAATGCTAAAAAAGCCAGATCAAAATTTACAAGACGTCAATATAGAAAGTGGAGTTAAAAGTTTGAAACTTTGAATAATACTATTGAAATATTTATACATAACCTAAGTTAATGTTATATTATACTTGAATCAGTTACAATATCTGAGTTTCAGCAAGCCATAAAGTCAAATTAAGGGAAAGTAGATATAGAAAAAAGTACAAATTTTTGTTAGATGGGCTACTTTATACTCCACATCACAGCTACAAGTTTACCATTTGATTCTACTAGATATATTTATTGTCCTAAGTTATTACATGCTGCTGTTGAAAAAGGATATTTGAAAATTGTTGAAGACCTATTGAAGTATGGTGCTGATGTTAATACGTTACACAATTCAACATCTAAAGAAGGTTTTACTCCTTTACATAGTGCAGCAAAAATCAAACAGGAAGAAGTAGCTAAATTATTGATAAGCTATGAAGCTGATATAAATGCTCAAGACAAAACCGGAAAAACTCCAATATTTTATGCTATTGAGAATGCCGATTTAAAAATTACCAAGCTACTTTTAACTAATAGAGCTAATGTAAAAGATAATCCTGAACTACTGAATATTGCTGTTAAGAAGGAATGCATAGAAATCGTTGAAGCTCTTTTGCAACATGATGCTGATATTAATTCTAGTGATAAATATGGAAGAACAGCATTGCATTTTACTGCTTTAAGTGAAAGTGAAGGTTTTTTGGATTTCTTACTAATGAAGATCCTGATATTAATATTAAGGGAGAAATTGCTAAACTGCTTCTAAATAAGGACGCTAATGTAAACGCTCAAACTAAAAATGGTGTAACAACACTTCATGCTGCTACTCAAAAAGGATATGCAAAAGTTGTTGAAGCTCTTTTGGAATATAATGCAAACATTAACTCTGGAGTAAAAAGTGACATCACACCACTCCATCTTTCTGCTCAAAGAGGAAATGAAGAAATTAGCACAATGCTTTTGAATAAAGGAGCTAATGTAAATGCTAAGCAAAAGGATGGATTCACTGCACTGCACATTGCAACTCAAAAGGGTCATAAAGAGGTTGTAAAAGTATTGCTAGAATGCGGTGCCAAAGTTGATTCTAAAATTAAAAGTGACATCACACCACTGCACTTGGGTGCTCAAAAAGGTTATCAGGAAATTATTGAGACTATCTTGAAATTTGGTGCTGATATTAACTCTAGAGATGAGTATGGCATATTGCTTCTCAAGAAGGACATATAGAAGTTGTTGCAACTCTTCTGGAGTATGGCTCTGATATTAATATTACGAGTAGAAATAATCATACACCTCTTGATCATGCTATGGCTGGGATAAGGTCATTTTATAGTCAACTCAACAACTATGGCTTTGATGATGATTGTTATTATGATCCTGATCGTGGTGTATGAAGCAACTGCTGAAGCTCTTAAACGCCACATAGTTAAAATGAAAACCGCAAATTTATAT
>NZ_JBFTEN010000058.1:0-334 GCF_041154185.1 Wolbachia endosymbiont of Tettigetta isshikii
CACATTATTTCAACATTTATTTTGGTTTTTTGGACATCCTGAAGTGTATGTATTAATATTACCAGCATTTGAACCAAATAAAATTTCCATATTTATGAACTAACTGGTGTACATTTATACGAGTTGCAAACTGGAAACTGTTTACTAGATTCAATAAAAGTCAAAAACTTTTTTATTGCTGCGGATAAAATATGACCGTAATACCTTAGTTTTGGCAAGCGTGTACTGTGCTTTAACATTCGTTGTGAATTAAATCTTGAGTTTTCTTTATTTTTCTTCTTTAACTTCCCCAGTGTTGTAAAATGTTCACCAGATGTTTATTGTCACAGGTTAT
>NZ_JBFTEN010000059.1:0-332 GCF_041154185.1 Wolbachia endosymbiont of Tettigetta isshikii
CTCATCAGCCATTTATGTTGGATATTATCATAGAACTTCTTGTATCCACTTCTACA
Organism: Wolbachia endosymbiont of Tettigetta isshikii; assembly: GCF_041154185.1. NCBI lineage: Bacteria > Pseudomonadati > Pseudomonadota > Alphaproteobacteria > Rickettsiales > Anaplasmataceae > Wolbachia > Wolbachia endosymbiont of Tettigetta isshikii. The sequence continues at coordinate 57 of NZ_JBFTEN010000059.1, forward strand.
ATGTAGTTAATTGGTTTGTGCATCACTGCTTTATCTAGTGCTTTGACTGCTTGATGACAGCTTCTACCAGGGCGAAAAAATACGAATTGTACAGAAAGTTTGCCTCATCAATGTTTTCCAATATCTTCTTTAGCACTATCTGTACCAACTTATCTTCTGTTGATGGTATTCCGAGGCCACGCTTTTCCTTGCTTCCAGTGTTGGGTATGTATACCCTTTTCACTGGTTGCGGTCGGTATTGCTTTCTCTTCATACTATCCACTAGCATTTTAAGTT
>NZ_JBFTEN010000060.1:0-327 GCF_041154185.1 Wolbachia endosymbiont of Tettigetta isshikii
TATTATATCTGCAGGTTTATATGTCAATTTTGCAAGAATATCAAGTCGACCCATCTGCCTAGTGTGATTTCAAGTGAAAAGGGCAGCATTGTTTCGAGGTCAACTTGCATAGGGAAGCGGAATGTCATTGCCAGTCACGCGTAAAACTGGAGCATCAAATCTTTCTTCCATAATAAATCTTGAACTTTTAGGCATTAAAACTGTATCACCAATTTCTGCATAAACATCTGTACTAACCATAGCACGCAGCGTTCAGTCCTTGCAGATCACAGTTTATTGCAGTTTCAAAAACATCATCAATAATTTTACCTTGAGTAAAAACAACGT
>NZ_JBFTEN010000031.1:0-10905 GCF_041154185.1 Wolbachia endosymbiont of Tettigetta isshikii
ATCGTGATCAGCAACATCAGCTTTATTTATGTATACCACAATATGCTTAACACCAACTTGCTTTGCCAGTAATATGTGTTCCCTTGTTTGTGGCATCGGGCCATCAACCCCTGACACTACCAATATTGCCGCATCCATCTGCGCTGCACCCACTATCATATTTTTTACATAATCAGCATGCCCGGGACAATCAACGTGTGCATAATGCCTCTTTTCCGTCTGATATTCAACGTGTGCTGTTGCGATCGTTATTCCTCTTTTCCTCTCTTCTGGTGCTTTATCTATTTGATCGTATGCTACAAAATTCCCATAATACTTTGTTATCGCCGCTGTCAATGTCGTCTTCCCATGATCCACATGCCCTATTGTCCCCACATTCATATGCGGCTTGCCAAATGCTTCTACTACTTGTGTCATAATCTAAACTTTTCTACCTAAAATACAAATACATAAATAAACAATATGTTGATTTTATAAAAACACAACAAAAAAAAGAGCGGATAGTGGGATTCGAACCCACTCCACTAGCTTGGAAGGCTAGAGCTCTACCAATTAAGCTATACCCGCACAATGGAGGAGGTAGGATTCGAACCTACGTACGCTTTCGCGGACAGATTTACAGTCTGTTACCTTTAACCACTCGATCACTCCTCCACAAAATTTGTTAAGAGAGCATTACCCCAGTATCTTAACTTAATCTTTTATTATATTTAATATTAAATGTCTAAAACTAAAAAATCAAGCAATAAAACCTTGCCAGGTTAAAATTATGCAGACTTCATTTTATGTAACTCAATATTGTTAATAAAGCGCCTAAATAGATAATGTGAATCGTGCGTACCTGGAGCTTCTTCTGGGTGATATTGTACAGAAAAAACCGGGTAATTCTTCATCATTATTCCCTCTATACTATTATCAAACAGAGAAATATGAGTAACTTCAACGTCACTTGGTAGAGAAGATGAATCAACAACAAATCCATGATTTTGGCTGGTGATCTCAACTTTTCCGTCATTTACATTATAAACTGGATGGTTACTTCCTCGATGACCAACATTCATCTTGAAAGTCTTTGCTCCTAAAGTAATTGCAAGCAATTGATGACCCATGCATATACCAAAGACTGGTATTTTAGATTTTATAATAACGTCTATCTCTAGAATCATACTTTCTCCTACTTCTTGTGGATCACCAGGACCATTTGAAAGTACTATACCATCTGGATCCATACTTAATATTTTCTGAGCAAAACCTTTATCTGGCTTAATCAGTTCAATTGCGCAACCAAGTTCTATTAAGCGTGAAACTATACTAGTCTTCACACCGAAATCAACCACCACAACTTTGTATTTTGCGTTAAGATCGTTTTTAAAGCTATTACTTAAACTGGCTTTATTGATTATCTCTACTCCATTTAAAGGTTTGTATTTCTTCAATTCATCCAGCAGATTCTCTATTACAAGAGTAGTTTGGTCATCACAGATTCCAGCGTCACACATCGGAAAGCAGGTCAACGAGCATATAATTCCACTTTGGGATCGATGTTTTTGCAAATGCCTCGTCAAGGCTCTAGTATCAACTCCTGATATTCCAACTACATTATTTCTCTCCAACCAATCATTTAAGCTGATACATGATGAAGGATGAGATGCAGAAGAAAGTTCACGCATAATCACACCACTTGCAAAAATTTCCTTTCCTCCTTCATTATCTTTGCTGTTTATCCCAATGTTGCCAATATGAGGAAAAGTGAACATTATAATTTGATCGGCAAAAGATGGGTCAGTTATAGTATGCTGGTAACCAGTGATACCAGTGGTAAAACAGATCTCACCTATGCACTTGCCTTTCTTACCTACTGATTTTCCTAAAAAGTACTTACCATCTTGTAAAACTAAAACTGCATCTTGCACTCAATTCTCTCTAACTGATCCAAAACAGTATATAAATATTCTAAACAATACGTAACTCCTTCTAAAACTTTAAACTTAACTATAAGTTAATAGAAAATAACACAAAAACCCTTTACAATACATTCTTTCACAAAAAATATATCTTGACCACCTTCGCACTTCGTGTTAAATATAAATAAATTATTAAACAAAGTGGAGGGTTACAATGCCTGATAGCGGAAATCAATCTAAAAAAACAAATGGGAAGTGGTTGGCTATAGGAGCTGGCTCACTATTACTTGTAATGATGCTACCGTCAATTCTTCTTTTAGCAAAAATAGCTATAGGATTAATTATACTTCCATTTGTAGCAATAGCGATGAAAGTTGCTTTAAAAGCAATATCTAAAGTCTTAGAAAATAAACAGGAAGATCAAAACCAAACAACACAAAGCAAAATTATAAACCTAGCTATTGGATTATTATCTATACTTGTAGGTGGGCTATCGCTATTCACAATAGCACAAATTGGTTTAACTGCAACATATGCAGATGTAGCTGCTTTAGTTCTATACGCGTATTTTAAAGATAGAGAAATAGGTAAAGACATAAACAAAAAACTAGATGGAATAGCTGACAGTACAACTGACTTTATTGTTAGCAACATTGAAAGACTTATTCCACAACAAAGCCGTCAGGAGTAGCTCACTTTATGTCGCATTGTCTGTCTGTGTTTTGCCACTACAGGATAGCTGCAGGGGTTTTATTTACTCTATAAGCTTTTTTATCATGCTAAATTTTAACCCACGTACAAAATCTTCAACGTTGCAGGGGTTTCTTCCTTCCATTTGCACAACTTTAGGAATTAAAGTGCCGCCCCTCAAACTTATGTGCATATTATCATTAACAATCTCACCTCGCGCTGAAGTTAAAGAAGCATTTAATTCAAAGTCAGCATCCAGTATCCTGAAACGTTTATTCCCTATTTTGACAAATGCTTTGGGATAAAATGCTTTAACTTTCCTATAAGCAACTTCGCAAGTATCACCCGCATAAATTTTATAGTCTTCCACTTTATCAGCGTAGTACGCATTATCATCGTTTTGTTCTGAATGAACCTGTTTTTCAATTTCATTTAACACTTCCATCAGTAAATTGCTACCCAGCGCAGACAGTTTATCATGCAATGTCTTGTAATTGTCATTTTTTTCAATCAGAAATTTTTTCTGTTTTAAAATAGGGCCAGAATCTAATCCTTCGTTCAATTGCATAATGCTAACCCCAGCCTCCTGGTCTCCCGCCAAAATCGTGTGCTGTATGGGAGCTGCACCACGCCATCTAGGCAGCAGCGAAGGATGAATATTAATACAACCATATTTAGGAATATTCAAAATTTCTTTTGGAAGTATCAACCCATATGCAGCAACAACTGCAACGTCTGGTTTGAAACTTCTAAACTGTTCTTGCTCTGCCGAAGATTTTAGAGAGGTAGGAATACAGACCTCTATGCCATTTTCTTCAGCAATAACACGTATCGGAGATTTCGTCAGTTTCTGTCCACGCCCCGAAGATTTCTGGCCCTTGGTATATACTGCTATTATCTTATTCTCTGACTTCAATAACAAGCTCAGCGCACCAACAGCGAATTCTGGTGACCCCATGAAAACAACTCTCATCGTGCTTTGCTTAAAGAAATCAAGAATTTTCTGCTAATTTGCCGCTTACAGTTTCTACTAGCTCTGCAAAATCACCTTTATAATTAACAGCCATTTCAGCAAGGACTTTTCTATTTAAACTAATTCCAGCAAGCGTGAGGCCATACATGAATCTACCATAAGTAAGCCCATGCCCTCTTACTGCTGCATTGATACGTATTATCCACAGGCTGCGAAAATCGCGCTTGCGGTTTCTTCTGTCCCTGTAGGCATATTGTAATGCTTTTTCAACCCTTTGTAAAGCAATTCTGTAACAACTTTTTGCACGTCCTCTATAGCCCTTTGCTAACTTTAATATTTTCTTGTGACGAGCATGAGTAGTGACCCCACGTTTTATTCGAGCCATTCTATTTTACCTCCATTTTGTTAAATACCATAAGGCATGTAAAGCTTAACTATACGCGAGTCAGATTTACCAAGAATCGTTGTACCACGCTGGTTACGGATGTTGGATTTACTCCTCTTTATCATGCCATGCCTTTTGCCTGATTGAGTAGAAATAACCTTGCCTTTAGCTGTAAGATTAAAACGCTTTTTAACGGAAGATTTGGTTTTCAATTTCATTCTCTTCATATAAATTCACAAACATTATCACCGAATTCTTTAGTAGTAATTAGTTAGTAATATAAACAACTTTATTAAAGAATTAAATAGTATTGCAACTTACAAACTACAATACTACTATAGTATGTAATCTGAAGCTACAATACAAGCTAAAATTGCATATTAAAGAAGCTTAAATGTAATTACACCCAATATATGCGTTATACCTTCTCTATCTCCAAGCGGCAACAATACTTGCCTCATTTTAACACTTTCACTTTCTTCTTCCTCATTGATTGGACACTTGCTATCTACTACAGCATCGAGTTTATCAATAACTGCGTCCACTTTATATAGTCGCAAAAATGGTGCATCAACTGCATATTTATTATCAATGCACATGTTCTTTTCAAAACCATAGAACTCAACAGCCTTTTCTCCCGCATTTTCACAGATATAACCTCGGTCATTAACTTCAGTAATAAAACAATGCTGCCAAGATTCCATTATTTCGGCAGTATCTATCTCATGCCTTTCCGGCCAGTCTCTATCTGACCCTTTTATTTCACCCCAGTACTGAGTCACTACATTTGCTATTCTTCTTTCTTTGCCTGCGTAAATTTCCATTCCAACATCCACACAAAAAATATAGATATAAGCTGAATCTACTGTGAATGTGTTGATTTTTTCTTAATCGCAAGTTACATATTAAAAGGGTTCCCGTGATGTTTGGGAATTTAAATGGGTACCTTTTTAACGATTCTTTAACGTGAGCTCACACTTTCTTGATTGGTCCTCCGGCTATATGACATACATCTGCACTACACTTACGGCTACCTTCTTCACTATTTATTTTACTAATTAAATAGTCTCTTAGGTCGGTAATCTCTTGTAATAAATCCTTTGAGCCGCGATCGATTTTTACATCATTATTAAATTCTTTTTGCACTCCTTTTATTGTATATCCTTTATCATATAACATATACTTTATTTTCTTTATAGCCTCGATACACTCATGATCATATAGCCTTCTTCCCTTAGGTTTTATGGGTTTAATTTGACGAAATCGGCTTTCCCAGAATCTTAAAACATGCTGTTCCACATGTAGCTCTTCAGCTACTTCTCCGATCGTGTAGAGTAATTTTTCCTTATTCATTGATTAATTTTTTTATCACTTTTGAAGGTCTAAAAGAAACTGAATTTCTTTCCTGAATTACTACTTTTTTTGGTGTATTTGGTATATTTCCTGGTCTTTCCTTCTTTTTTTTAACCAAGAACGTCCCAAAGGATGATATTTTGACTATTCTATCCTTCACTAAGCCTACCTTTATCTCATCCAATATATCGCCTATTATCGCAGCAGAGTCTTCTTTTGATAAACCAATTTCTCGATTTATGTCCTCAGCTATTGTTGCTTTAGTTACTGTCATATCTTTTGTTACAACGTAATCCATAATTTATTATAATATGTGAATATAATATAACAATTGACTCAAGATTCAGCTACTTTATTTTTTATGGTATGTCTCTTTTGTAGCATAATTTAAAATACTGGCAGCTGCCAATGCTGCAAATATTGTAAGAAGCGCCACTTGATGATCTGTAAAAAGTGCTAGTGTTGATGCTATAATTCCACCAACGATAAACATAAATCCATTGATAACAGATGACGACGTGCTAATGCGCTTTCGCTCTACAATTTCACTGCCAACAGTAAAATTAAGCATATGTCCTCCCGCAAAAAACCCAAACATTAACATACAAGAATATATGATATGAACCGTCAAATGGCTGCATAGTAAAATAATAATCGAAACGCCCTGTAGCAGAGCGAAAGCGGAGATTACATGCTTTCTATTTTCAAATAAGTTTGAGATTCGATCTGCAATCGGCGCACCAATTGCAAGACCAAGCCATAACACTGCAGTTGCTATACCTGAGCCCATTGCATCAAGTTCTGAGTTGCTCAACAACCTTCGTGCCCATAAGGTGTTAAGCGCTAAAAATGTTCCAAAAGTAATAGCACCCACTATTGAGGTTATCCAGATATCTTTTAGTTTTAGCACTGTGAGCACAGAACATATTACCGTTTTTATTGAGCTTTTTATTGTGTATTTTTCTAAACTTTTTTCTGAGAGTGCTTCTGGGTAGAAGAACATAAGCACAAATATTGACACGCCAAGTAGTATTATGCACACAATTAGATTTTTCCAATATATACCTTCAGCGAGAAAGCTAGAGAACAATATTTGAATCACCAGTGCAGAAAGGCTTGAAATTGTCTGTACCAGCGAGAACATCAGCCCAAATTGAGCAACGCGAAAACAGATACTACTTATATGAGCAGCCCCAACAAAGCCAAATGACGCTCCAATTGCAATCAACACTTGAGATAAAATCAAATGGGAGAAGTTTTCACTATTAATGAGAACAAGAAACCCAAGGATCATAGTTGATAATGAGAAGAAGTAAATTTTTTTGCTGGAAAAAGTATTAAACATCGCCCCACTAAAAAACTGTGAAATGGCAAAAGTCCAATTATAAGCTGAATTTGCCAGTGCAACTTGCGCAATCGTGAGCCCAAGTTCTTTTTCAAGGTCTACGCTTATAAAAGTATAAATTATCTGCATGTTGCTGAATATAACAATCAAGTTACCAATCAGCCAAACGAACCAAGCTTTAGCCTTGCTTTCCATAAGATTTACTTTTACAAGTAATTTATTGACACTAAGTCTCTTTTGAGACTATAACTCTTTGATGATTGATGACACTTAATCGAATATAAAGTATCAACTAACATAAGTTACCACTTTAATGTCTTAAAGTTTTATATATTTATTCTAATATAAAACCAAAAGAAAATCTAATAATTTTAAGAAATAAATTGACTTTCCGATAACGAAAGTTGGTGTAACCTTCATGCTTAAGAAATTTACTAAGTGAGAAAAAAAGGCAAAAAAAACTCTAAGGCAGCTAGTATCCAAATACTCCCTTGTCTATTTGACGTTCCACACTGTCTTAAACGACTTATAAGCGCGTTTCAGCTTGTATAGGCAAAAACCTAGAAGTCTAGGTGAAATTAATAAAGACATGAGGTGCGCATAGTGCAAAAATTTAAACATGAGACGCCAAGTACCCTAAGTTTTTTGTCATTAATCTACTGCAGAGATTGCGAAGATAAATAAATAGCTTCAGTACTATAATAAGGGAGTCGGCGAAGGTTGTCAAGTAGTTTTTTTGTTTTTATTGCTAATGCTGAGATTAATAGGCAGCTCAGCTAATAGTCAATACATCCTCTATCAAAAATTGTACAAACTCATTGCCATTCGAATAATTCATAGAGATTTTGCCCAAAATAGCTTCAACATTACCCTTCATGATAGCAGAACCAAGATGAGTATTTGCAGAACGAAACGCAATAGCTCTAACCATAGCATTATCGTCAGCAATTAAGCATTTTATATGGTCAACTCCTATAACTTCAGGCTTCCTGATCTTTGCTCCTTGGATAATAAACCTCGGCTCAGGATTGCCAACACCAAATGGCTCTAAGCGTCGCAGTTGATTCCACAGGGATAAGTTTATTGCCTTAGCAGTTACTATACCGTCGGCTTTTAAAGCTTTATTATGCGTAAAGTGTGCAAACTTCTCAGTAAAAAAGTCATATAAATCGTTTATTTTGTCTTCCTTAATCGCAAATCCTGCTGCCATACTATGGCCGCCACCTTCAATAATCAGATCTATAAATTTTGCAGAAAGAACTGCAGCTCCGATATCAATCCCACGAATCGACCTGCAACTTGCTTTTCCTATTTCACTGTTTAAAGATATCACTATCGTTGGCAAGTGGAATCGCTCTTTCAGCCTTGATGCAATTATACCGATTATTCCATGATGCCAATTGCCACTTACCATTATAAAATTCGCACCTGATTTCAAGGACTTTTCCGCTTGTGTTGTGGCTTCTAAAATAGCCTCATTTTCCATCATCTTCCTTGTATTATTCAAGTCTATTAATTTTAGCGCGATGGAATGCGCCTCCTCTTCATTATCTGTAGAAAGCAGCCTTGCACCAAGCGACGCTTCTCCGATCCTTCCTCCAGCATTTATGCATGGCCCAATATTAAAACCCAGCCGGGAAACACTTGGTTTTTCGAGAATTCCTAAAGCATCAAATAAAACGCGCAAGCCAACATTTTTTCTTGCTGACATCACTTTTAATCCTTGTGAGACAAATGCTCTATTAAGGCCAGTGATCTGCATAACATCACAAACAGTACCAAGGGCAACCAAATCTAGCAGATCAAATAAATCTGGTTCTTTTCTGTTGGTAAAAAACCCCTGTTCACGCAGGCTTTTGTTAAGAGCAACAATTAGCAGAAATGAGACTCCAACTGCTGCAAGGTTAGTATAAGAGGAGCTCTCATCGAGGCGTTTTGGATTAACAACTGCTACAGCGCTTGGTAGCTTTTCTGTGCCAAGGTGATGATCGATAACTATAATATCAAGACCGAAGTTCTTGGCATCCTCTATCGGTCGATATGCAAGTGTGCCGCAATCAACGGAAATACATAAATCAATTCCTTTCTTTTTGAGTTGCAATAAAGCGTCTGCATTTAATCCATAGCCCTCATTAACACGATCTGGAATGTAGATTATAGAGTGTATACCAATCGCCCTTAGGTATCTGTTAATTAATGCTGATGATGTTGCACCATCAACATCATAGTCACCGAATATTGCTATGTTTTCACCATTATTTACTGCCCGTATTATGCGGCAAACAGCTTTATCCATGTCAAGAAGATGAAAGGGATCTGGTAATAGCGACCTGATTAGTGGATATAAGAAGTTACCTGCACTTTCTACATTAACACCGCGAGTAACAAGTGTCCTAGCTAGTATTTCTGGTAATTCAAATTTTTGAGTAAGGGTTAAAATTTCCCTTTGATCTGCTTCGTGTAACCTCCACAGTGCATTTGTTATACTGCGCTTTTCAATATCAAGTAGCATATTTTGTAAGTAAAACAAAACCACTTTACCAGGATTTTTGATTTTGCTCTATTAAAAGATGAAACAATCCATTTTGAGGTTAATTATTTGCTGTTTGCGAAAATATTCGCATAATTTAAGCAACATCAATTGATAAAAGTTATGGAGCTTAATAAGATTGCAGCATCAATTTTACTTTCTGGGCTGATTATCGTGACAGTCAGCAATGTGGTTGATATGCTCTACAGCCCGGAGAAATATAAGATTGAACACCAAACGATAGTAGCTGCTGGCGGTGGCGGACCTCAGCAAAAAATTGAGCAAGTAGCGCTTGACATCGGAGCGCTTATGCAGAATGCTAGTTTTGAAAAAGGCAAATCAGCAGCGAAGAAATGTATAGCTTGCCATAGTTTCGAGAAAAGTGGAGCAAACAAAGTAGGACCAAACTTATGGAACATAGTTGGAAGCAAAAAAGCACACCTTGGCAACTCATTTAACTATTCAAAAGCAGTGCTCGAAAAGGGCGGAAAGTGGGGGTATGAAGAGCTATTTGCTTTCCTGAAGAATCCAAAAGCTTATATAAAAGGTACACGTATGGCGTTTGCAGGTATTTCCAATCCCCAAGAAATTGCAGATTTAATCAGCTACTTGCGTCAACTAAGCGATAGCCCCGTTGATTTACCAAAGTAATATGGATTACTGTAAACTATTCGTTGAAGGTGGCAAGTACATAGCATATCGAAAGCTACAGGGAAGGAGAGCTTCTATAGTCTTTTTTGGTGGGTTTGCATCAAATATGAATGGAACTAAAGCAACTGCTATTTACAAATTTTGCCAAGAAAATGATGTAGCGCTTGTGCTATTTGACTACTTTGGCCACGGCCATTCAAGTGGTGATTTCACTGATTACACGATAAGTGATTGGCAAAAAAACTGTACTAGAGTAATCAATGAATTAACTAGCAACAAACAGATAATTATAGGCTCAAGTATGGGAGGGTGGCTGATGTTGCTCACTGCTCTTCAATTTCCAGAAAGAATTGCGGCATTGATTGGTGTATCATCTGCCCCTGACTTCACTGAGGATTTAATATTCAAGCAGTTATCAGGTAAGCAAAAAGAAGAACTAGATTCTAAAGGCGTAGTGAACTTTACTTCAGGGCGTTGTGCGTACAAAATAACCAAGAATTTGATAGAAGACGGCAGGAAAAACCTTCTTTTAAATAAGGAGACAATAGACATAAACTCTCCTGTACACTTATTACATAGCATTAACGATAAAGATGTTCCTTACCAAACCTCATTAAATTTAGCTGAAAAAGTCAAATCAACCGATGTTGAGGTGCACTTGACAAAATCAGCGGAGCATAATATGTCTGACAGCCATTCATTGGAAATTTTATTTCAGACCATTAGAGAATTTTTGCCCACTATATAGTTATATCTAAAGTAATTGAGGTTTACCGATGATTAAAAAACCTCCATTTTGCATAGCTTTTAGTAGCGCGTTGGATTCAACAAAAACAAAAAAAACTACTTGACAACTTTCGCCGTTACCCTTATTATAGTACTCGAGGTATTTAATTATCTTCATCTGTACAGGTTAAACGACAAGAGTATTAAGATTGGCGTCTTATGTTTAATTTTTTGCACTATGTACACCTTATGTCTTTATTAATTTCACCTAGACTTCTAGGTTTTTCCCTATACAAGCTGAAACGTGCTTATAAGTCGTTTAAGACAGTATAGTACGCCAATTTGCAG
>NZ_JBFTEN010000061.1:0-322 GCF_041154185.1 Wolbachia endosymbiont of Tettigetta isshikii
TAAACCATGGTGTTTGTACTCATTCTTTAACATTGAAGGAAGAATATATGCCACTACATTTTGCTTCTGAACTAGGTAATGAAGAAGCTGTGAAATTATTCTTGAATAGAGGTGCTGATATTAATGCTAGCACAAAGGGTAATTTAACACCACTTCATATTGCTACCAAAACAGGACATAAAACAGTTGTAAGACTGCTCTTACAGCATGGAGCTAAAGTTGATAATCAGGATAAGGATGGCAAAACCATACTACACCTCGCTGTTGAAAATGATATTTAATGATTGCTGAGGATGTTTTAAAGTATTGTCCTGATATTAAT
>NZ_JBFTEN010000006.1:0-43426 GCF_041154185.1 Wolbachia endosymbiont of Tettigetta isshikii
ACTTTCAAGGTTTTTACCTAATATAAGCTAAAATGCGCTTGTTAAAGCGTTTAAGACAATAAAAAACGCCAATTTATAAAGTTAATATAAATAATTAGCTACCAACGGGGCTTCTTTTACCTTATTTCTAATTTGGTAAATTTTTTAATATTTATAGCTAAAGCAATTCAAAAGCCCATGAAGGGTGTCATTCCAGCGCGTGACGCTAAAATTCTGGAATTTTATCAGGTAGGTAAGCATAAAAGTTATGTTAAATGTATCATTTTATGGAAAACTGGATCCCAGTGTCAGCTACTTGGATGGCAGAAAAAGGAGGTGCTTGGATGAGACCATTCTTTTTTCTGGGTGCCAGCTTGTATCTACTTTGATAGGGGAATACAAGAAAGTTTTTATGGTTAATTTTTAGACAAAATATAGAATTTCGATAAATTTAACCTTTTTATGAAACTATACAGCAATGATAAATAAACTAAGAGGAAAGGGTTATGTTAATAGAGAAGGAAAAGTTTTTTGAAATAATAAAAAATGTCAGTGAGAGTAAAGATCTGAATGAGAATAATCTACTTGAAAGAATAAAAAATGAATTGCTCAAAAAGGATGAGGGAAAATATAGCACTTATAACGATTTAAGAATAGATAAGATATTCAGTGTATTAGTAGACTCAAGCAAAATTGTAAATTATACATTGTTACATCTTGCCGTGGAATGTAAAAATGCAAAAGTGGTAGAATGCCTACTAAAAAACAGAATAAAAGTTGATGAACCAATACGTGAACTTGATGTGGCTAAGTCTAAGCTAACTGCTTTGCACATTGCTGCTTTGAACGGTTATCAAGAGATAGTACAGCATCTTACTAGATGCTAACGCAAATCCCCTACTAAAAAATAGTGAAGGCCTAACTCCAAGAGAGATGATTTGTAATGTGCCAAACATGGATGCTATAATAAAAATGTTAGAGGAAGAAGAAATACGCCATGCTACAAATCAATCTGAGGCGAGAGCTACGAGAAGACAAACTTATAGAAGCAGTAATACCTTATTACAGCCTAATAATAAAGCTTCAGAAGATTGCAGAAATAATGAACAGACTTCTTTAAACTCAATCACTAATGCAAACAAAGTAGATGACACATTAGAAAGAAAACAGGCTCTAAGAGAAAGAGAGGCTAAAGCGCAACAGTTAAAAGAGGCAGAACAACGATTTGCCAATAGTCAGAAGCGTGTAGGGCAAGAGTGTTTGCACAATCAATATCCAGAGCAGTATACTCCGCATAACGGGGAACAGGCCTCTTTAGACTTGACTACTGATGAAGTTAGTAGTAACGACAGTCGAATATATGCTCCTACAGAAGAAGCCCATGAAGAACTAGTAAAATACTTAAAAGAACATAAAGAAAATGTTAATGAACGGGATGGCGATGGACGGGCTCCCCTACATTTTGCTGTTGCTGCTAGAAGTGAGAAATTAGTAAAACTTTTGATAGAACATAGAGCAAATATTGATGCACAGAATAAAGATGAAAAGACTCCTCTACATCTTGCTATTGCATATAGTTGCTCAAAGATTACGAAATATCTAGTAGAAAGTAAAGCAAATATTAATGCACAAGATAGGGCTAAGCATACTCCCTTATATTACGCTGTTGCAAATAACAATAAAAGATTAGCAAAATTTTTCATAAAACATCGAGCAGATCGCTCATTGATAAAGGATGAGGATCTAGTAACAGAAGTTCAGAAAAAAGAAGGAGCTGAAAAACTTAAAGTTAAGTTAAAAAGATCACGTGCTCAGCTAGAGGAGGGGCAGAAAGAAAGTCAATCACTAAAACGAAAAATACACGATCTAGAAAATGAAAACGTAGCACTTAAGAATAAATTAGAAAAAACAAAAAATCAGCACTCTGAGACAAACAAAGTATTGTTAGAAAAAGCACAAAAGGATCTAGTGGAATTAAAAAGTTGCGTAGCTGGACATGAGACTAAGCAGGAAGCACTTAATAAACTCGATGAAGAGAATAAGTCGCTGAAACAAAAAATAGGAGATCTGGAAAGTGAAAATGCAACGTTTAAGGGTAAATTAGAAGAAGCGCAAAGTCAGCATTCTAATTATGTAGCTGAGCATGAGGCTAAATTGGAAGCATTGAATAAACAAAACCAAGAAAAGAGTAAATTACAAGAACAAGAAATAAAAAATCTGAAAAGTGAAAATGCAACACTTAATAGCGAATTAGAAAAAAACAAAAATCAGCATTCTCAAACAAGTGAAGTGTCATTAAAAAAAGTAGAAAAAAGCCACCGTTATCAAAAATTGCCTACGTAAGCGTTGTAACAACGTCAATGGTAGGTTCTATCCTTAGTATTGTTTCAGGATTGTTTGCTCTATCGATGATTACAACTTCTGTAACATCTGCGTTGGTAGCTGGCGGTATTACATACATGGTATCAAAGCCTACCACCGAATTGAAAGGAGTAGCTATTGAATGCTTGGTGCAACATGGTGTTGGTAAGGTTTAGAAGTTGTACAGCTTATCTCAGTTTTCTTCCTTACTGAGCTAAAACCATTGTTAAGCTTTGTAATTTTAACACCAATACTTAATTAATAAATATATTTCTATAATTAATAATAGTATTAGTTGAGGTAAAAGTATATGTCAGAGAAATCAAAAATAAAACGTGCTTTACATTCAATCAATAATGTAGGCGATAAACTATTAGAAAAGGTTATAAATTATGGCTACTCTATTGAAGATTTGTCAAAAAAAGCTGCTAATGGAGTTTCTTCTAATGCCAAAAGTTTATATGGAAAGGTTACAAAAAGCGGATCTTTTGACCTTAACAAGAGCTATGAAAGTTCAGAGTTAGGAGGTAAATATAGATCTACTGAAAAAGTAGCGGTGTATCTCGAAGGGGAAAAGAAGGAAAGGATGGAAAAGCTTCGATATGCAGTAAAAGAATTTTGCAAAGCAAGCCCAAAATCAGGCAATCACCAAGCACTAAAAGAGGAACAGGTGAGTATAGATCTTGGTAATAAATCAGTGATTGATCATTACACTGGTATTTTATATAAAGCACCTCCAATGTTTGAAGAAGTTGCATATATGAAAGAGGTGGGGACCAAAGAAAGAAAAAGCTATAAGGAGCTTATGGGACTCGAAACATCTGCTAAACGTTTTTCTTCGAAAGAGCAAGCAGAAAACACAAAAATTATAAAAAAGGGCTCGAAAGGTGAATATAGACTGTTTGACCAGTGCGGTAATTTATACGATACAAGCGACAAGATAAGTAAAGGTCAAAAAGGTCTTGTAGCATATGCTATTACACTTGATGGTAAGCTAGTTACTTCACAACATATCCAACCGAGTGATAATACTAAATATGGATATTACCATTCAACACTTCTTGGTGGTAAGCCGGGGTTATGTTTTGGCATGATGAAAGTAAAAGATGGAAAAACAACTGAAATTGATGCCTTTAGTGGTCACTATAAGCCAACTCAAGAAAACTTGTATAATGCCGCTTTTCTCAAATCAGAACTAAAAAACGTTTTTGCTGATGATGTCAGAATAACAACATTAAGTGTCTCACACAACAAGAGAAAAAATATACTCGAGAACACAGTACATTCAGAGACTACAAAACAATTTGCACAAAGAATGGAGACAAAAGGAGCAGACGGTTTTACAATGCCGCAAAGATATTTTGGAGCATTACGTAACTATAATGCAGCATATAATGAGATGTTGGATAAATCTAAATCGAGCCATACTGAAAAAATCACCAATGAAAGAACAAACAGTAGTGAAAGAACAAGATGATGTATGTTCCATAGAGCAAAAGTTTTGCTCTATGGAACATACTGCTTTACTAGCCACTGGTAACTTTGATATAGTTACTTTAGTTAATCTATAAAAGTTTATAAATGGCAACTTTAAGCGTGAGAGAAGCTTTATGCGCAGCAATCAGAGAAGAAATGCAAAACGACCCTGATGTGTTTATTATGGGGGAAGAAGTAGCAGAATATGACGGTGCTTATAAAGTAACGAAAGGATTGCTGAAAGAGTTTGGAGAGAATAGGGTGATTGATACACCTATTACCGAACATGGATTTACTGGTCTTGCTGTTGGAGCAGCGTTTGCTGGACTTAGGCCAATTGTTGAGTTTATGACTTTTAACTTTTCTATGCAGGCTATCGATCAAATTGTGAATTCTGCAGCAAAAACAAATTATATGTCAGGTGGACAACTTGGATGCCCTATAGTATTTCGTGGACCAAATGGTGCTGCAGAGAGAGTTGCTGCACAACACTCTCAATGCTTTGCATCTTGGTATTCGCATGTACCAGGATTAAAAGTAATAGCACCTTATTTTGCCTCCGATTGCAGGGGTCTGCTTAAAGCTGCAATTCGTGATCCAGATCCAGTGATATTCCTAGAAAATGAGATTGCTTATGGACATGAGCACGAAGTTCCTGACTCTGAGCTATCGAATAAAGACTATTTACTTGAGATAGGCAAGGCTACTGTTATACGGGAAGGAAAGGATGTAACTATCACTGCTTTCTCACTGCAATTAATGTATGCTTTGAATGCAGCAGATTTACTCTCTAGTAAAGGTATAGAAGCTGAAGTTATTGACCTGAGAACCTTAAGGCCGCTTGACACTGAAACTGTCATTAACTCTATCAAGAAAACTAATAGATTGGTCAGCGTAGAAGAGGGTTGGCCATTTGCAGGAATCGGCGCAGAGCTTTCAGCTGCGGTTATGGAGGAGGGATTTGACTACCTTGATGCTCCAGCTGTACGCGTAACAGGTAAGGATGTTCCTTTACCCTATGCTGCAAACTTGGAGAAAAAAGCATTACCGCAAGTGGAAGATATAGTTGAAGCTGTGCACCTGGTTTGCTTTAGAAAGACTTAGCTATTTAGCAGGAAGAGCGTAGCTAAACCGAGAAGTATAAAAGCTGAAAGAATATCGGTTGTTGCTGATGTTAGAATTGAAGAGGAAACTGCAGGGTCGGATTTTAAACGATGGAGCATTATAGGAATGAAAGTTCCAATAAATGTTGCAATGATCGACATCATAAGCATGGAGGCTGCAAAAATGATCTCCACTTTGAAGCTGTGAAATCTCACTGCTAATACTACGAGTGAAATAGTAGATAGAATTATTCCATTTATAAGACCTATTAGAAACTCTTTTATCAGTATTCTGTTTGCATTTTGCTCAGTTAAATGTTTTGTTGCGATTGCTCTGATGGTGAGTGTTACTGTTTGGGATCCTGCATTTCCGCTAATCGACGCAATTATTGGCATAACTATTGGCAGTACTACAAAACTCTTTATTACGTTGTCGAAAAATCCAACTACTATAGAGCATATCGTTGCTGCTAAGAGGTTGAAAAACAACCAAGGTAGTCTTTGAATTATGGTTTTATGTATAGGGGCATTTATATCAGCTTTGGATGACACACCGCTTATTTTTAGTACGTCCTCTTCTGTTTCTTGTTGGACAACTTTTATTACATCTTCGATTAAGATCACACCGATGATTTTACCACGCTTATTTACTACTGGAGCTGATAGTAGAGAGTAATCTTTAAATATTCTTGCAACTTCCTCTTGGTCCACTCCAGTTTTGATGATCTTTATCTCCTGGCTCATTATCTCTTTTATTGTTGTTTCTCCCGAATGAGATATTACCTTGTTTAAATTAATACTACCTATAGGTTCTAATTTTGAGTTGATGACAAAAATCTGATGGAATGTTTCTGGTATTTTTCTATAGTTGCGTAAGAATTCTGTTAGCTGGTTTATTGTCCAATAATATGGAGCTATAACCATGTTTTTATGTATCAACCTTCCTGCACTTTCTTCTGGGTATGATAACAACTCCTCTACTAACTTTTGAGTTGTGTAGGGCAAATAGTGAAGTATGTTTTCTATAGACTTTCTATCCAAGTCCTTCACTATGGTTACTATGTCTTCTACATCAAGAAGAGTGAGTAACTTTGCCGTATTTTCTACTCCCAATGTTTCTATAATTTCCACTTGTAAATCTGGTACTACATGTACTAGGGCATCACTTAACAAATGTTGATCTAGGATACTAACTAATTTTTCCCTGTGGTCACTGATTGAAGTAGATAAAAAATAGGCTAACTGAACGCTATCTATTGTTTTTACGATATTGCGAACGTTTTCTAGCTCCTCTTTATCAAGTGACTCAATTAGGTCATCAATAGCCCTTTTATCTAAACCATAGTGGGAATTTATTTCAATACTCATATCTTCACCTTACTTCTTAACACATATACGTACTTGATCCCTTTAAACATTAGAGTATAATAGGATTGTTTTAAATTAACTACTATATGGTTAAATTTCTGTTTTGTGTACTGTTATTGCTATTGATAGTGAATATATTAAAATCTAAAGCGTAATGAAAGCCTATTTAGAAATTTTTGAACACTTTCAGAGCTTAGATAAGAGTATTTCTGTCATTAGGAGGTGTCTTTGACGTAGAAAAATTGAAATCACGCCTTGCAGAGCTAGAATTTCAGGCTGCAGGTGATGATCTATGGCAGGACAACCAAAAAGCACAAGAAATTTTAAAAGAACGTTCTAAAATCAAAAATGATGTTGAGTCGTTTTCAAAGTTAGAAAGTGATTACAACGATGCTATCAGCCTAATGAAATTTGCTATTGATGAGAATGATGAGGAATTTTTCTCTGAAGTTGAAAACGAATTAGTGAAGCTAGAGAAATTAATCAAGCGCAAGGAAACAGAATCTTTATTTACTGGTGAAGCAGATGATAATGACTGCTTCTTAGAAATTCACTCAGGAACTGGTGGAACGGAGAGCAATGATTGGGCTGAAATGCTTATGCGTATGTATATGAGATGGGCAGAGATTTATCACAACTTTAAAGTTGAAGTTGTAGAAAAATTGGAGGGAGAATCGGTTGGTATAAAATCTGCAACGATAAAAATCGTTGGAGAAAAAGCTTATGGATGGGCAAAAAGCGAAGGTGGTATTCACAGGCTGGTTAGAATATCACCATTTGATGCAAACAGCAAACGTCATACCAGTTTTGCAAGTGTAGGGGTGACACCGGTGATAGAAGATTCAATTGATATTGCTGTAGATGAAAAGGATTTAAAAATCGACACCTACCGCGCTTCAGGGGCAGGCGGTCAGCATGTAAACAAAACTGAAAGCGCAGTGCGCATTACGCACATTCCAACTGGTGTCATAGTTCAGTGCCAAAACAGCCGTTCCCAGCATCAAAACAAGCATGAGACATTGAGATTGCTTAAAGGACGTTTATACCAAATTGAGCTGGAAAAAAAAGAGCGGGAAATGGCTGAAGAATACGGCAAGAAATGTGACATAGGCTGGGGTAATCAAATCAGGTCATATGTTGTGCATCCATATCAAATGGTGAAAGATTTAAGAACCGGATATGAAGTGGGCAATATAAATTCCGTCTTTGACGGTAACATAGATTGTTTCATAGTCAGTGTGCTGACTAATAAAAATTAGGTGGGTTGACTTTTTATTGCGATATGTTCATAAAACCTCACTATCACTACAAGCTTGTATATGACTTATTTCCGTCGTGTGCTACTGTGTTGCTCTATAGACAATATGCCACCATCGCTGGAGAGCAAAGTGCGTGCTGGCTCTTACTTTGTTTAAGGCTTTCAATTGCCTACTTCTTGTCAGCTTCAGTGCGTGCATTAAAACTACATTGAAGATCTACACCACCTTCAATAAGGCTACATTGCAAGCCAAAACCAGCAGCAAAATCTTCTGTTTCATCAGGAAGATTTCAAGCAATGATTCCCTTTATAGTAATATTTTGGTCATTTGCAGTTGTTCGTATCATTACTTTGCCGTCTTTGATATCGTCATCTGCAATCCTTGCCACAACAATCCGATCTACAGCTTGTTTATCTTTCATTACTCGGGATATTACTTCTATATCTGGCTGACCATGATCTGTATCATCATGTTGCTCCAATTTATCAGCTTCTTCTTTTATGCGTTTTTTGTACTCTTCTTCACTTTTCACTTTGACTTCGTTTACTTCTATACTTGTATCTTTTTGATTGAAGAAATCTCTATTGATGTAATAAAAAATAAGCGCAGGTACCAGTGAAGTCATTAGATTTGATATAATACACGGGATTAAAATTATAGCAGCAACAATATAGATGAGGACTCTAGCTATAAACTTTAGTATTTTGGATAGTTTAGAATCGTTCTTGTGAGCACTAACAGCATTCAAAAAAAGGTAGACACACACAATCGACGCTATTGTTGCAGCAGTGGGCGCGATAATTGGAACAAGTAAAAGAGCGTTGACTAGCTTTTTCCAGGTACTAGTTGGTTTGGCGCTACTACTTAGCGATGCAAGATAGTTTTGGCCAGCGTTAGCAACCTATTTTGTACTTGATAAGACTCTCTCGCTATTTTTTTTTAGATAAATTAACTTTCATTGGCTTTACCATACTTATGATTATGCCAATTATACTAACAACGAATATAGTAAAATTAACATAAAATTTTTACTTCTGTATTTTTTGTTATTACAGAACAAAAAAACTACTTGACAACCTTCGCCATTCCTTTTATTATAGTATCGGAGCTATTCATTTAGCTTTAATCTGTGCAGATTAAACGACGAAAGTATCATGGTTGGCGTCTTATGTTTAATTTTTTGCACTATGTGCGCTTCATGTCTTTATTAATTCACCTAGACTTCTAGGTTTTTCCCTATACAAGCTGAAACGCGCTTATAAGTCGTTTAAGACAGTATAGTACGCCAATTTGCAGGATTAGAGAGTGAGCAACTTCTACCACGGGATTTCTTTTGCCTTTTTTTCTGCTTAGTTTAGGTTATGTAAGAAATTTAATGCTCATACAGTCACAATAGGTCTGAAAATTTTTATAGAACTAAAACTAAAGAAAACTTGCACGTAAACTTATCAAAGTATAAAATTAAAATTGTTTTAAAATGAATAGGTAAATTATGAATCTTATTACAAAGTCCGCTATTGATTTTAATGCTCCGGCTGTTCTCTCTGACGGAAAAATAGTTGACAGCTTCTGTCTAAGCGAATACGTAAAAGATAAGTATGCGGTCCTTTTTTTCTATCCACTTGACTTTACCTTTGTATGCCCAACTGAGCTGATATCGTTTAGTAACAAAATAGAGGATTTTTCGAAACGCGGTGTTGAAGTTATAGGAGTAAGTGTAGATTCAAAGTTCTCACATCATAGGTGGAGAGAGACTCCAGTTAATTGTGGTGGTATTGGAGAGATTAGCTACACTTTAGTGTCTGATATCAAAAAGTCTATATCAAGAGACTATGGAGTATTATATGATGACTCAGTTGCTTTTAGAGCAACTTTCATTATTGATGATCAGTTTGTTGTACGTCATCAATCAATAAATGATTTACCTTTAGGACGTAATATTGATGAGTTCATTAGAATCGTTGATGCAATTAAACATAACAAAGAGCATGGTGAAGTATGTCCAGCAGGATGGAAGAAAGGCAAACCAGCAATGCAAGCAAGTGATGAAGGAGTAGCTGACTACCTAAACTCATACAGTGAACAATTATAGATGGGGCAACTTAGTACAAAAGTTCTTATTATTGGGTCTGGAGTAGCCGGTTATGCTGCTGCTATATATGCAGCACGTGCAAACTTAGAGCCAGTTGTAGTAACCGGAATGCAACCTGGTGGTCAGCTTATGATTACTACGGATGTTGAAAATTATCCCGGGTTTATTTCAATACAAGGTCCGGAATTAATGGAGCAAAAGAGGTTGCATGCAGAGAAGGTTGAAGCAAAAATAATAGATGATGAAATAAAGAGTGTTGAGCAGCTTAAGGATTATAATGAATATAGGTTTAAGTCTTCTGGTGATATTAATGACTACTACTCAGATGCAATGATCATTGCATCTGGTGCGCAAGCAAGATGGCTTGGCCTGAAGAGTGAAAAAAAATTTCAAGGTTACGGGGTCTCAGCGTGTGCAACTTGCGATGGTGCATTTTTTAGGAATAAAGTTGTAGCTGTTGTTGGTGGTGGAAATACCGCTGTTGAGGAGGCGATATTTTTAACTAGGTTTGCCAAGGAAGTTATACTAATACACAGGCGCGATAAATTGAGAGCAGAGAAGGTAATGCAAGATAGGCTCTTTAAGAATGATAAGATAAAAGTAATGTTGAACCATACTGTGGAGCAAATTCTTGGGGAAGAAAATCCAAAGAAAGTTACTGGTATTGCAATTAAATCAACAGAAACTAAAAAAGTTCAAGAACTGGAAGTAGATGGAGTATTTATTGCAATTGGACATGCACCAAATACAAGTGTTTTTAAAGGCTTTGTTGAAATGGACGAGCAGGGCTATATAATTACAAAACCTGCAACAACTTTAACTAGTAGGGCAGGAGTGTTTGCTGCAGGTGATGTTCAGGATAAGATATATCGCCAGGCAGTAGTTGCGGCAGGGACTGGGTGCATGGCTGCGCTTGATGCGGAAAAGTTTTTAGAGTGCATTGTCAACTAGATTAAAATTTGGAAAATCTCTTGACATTTTCTTTATTTTCCTAATATAATTACACCACTAAATTCTTAGTGGTAGAAGTAACATGCCTAGTATAGGAGATAATTCCCTTGATTCGAGAGTTCCGGAACCATATAGAAGTAATAGGACTAATATCACTAATAACAACATGTTTGGTCGTACAACTCTAGAACCGCTTAGCGCATCAACAAAAAAGTTATTTCAGGCTATTGATGATGAAACCCTAGAAGATTTTAAGCGAGCTTCGGTAGAAGGTGTAGATGTTAACGCGTTTGATGAAGGGTATACACCATTAATGACTATAGTTACTGTTTTGTCTACATGTTCTATGGAGACGGAAAAGAAATATCATAGTATGTTAAGGCTACTTCTACTGGACCAGAACATAAATGTTAACATTCATGAACAAACTAATGGCAACACAGTTTTACATTTAGCAATGTGCTATCAACAAAAGGGAACGTTACAACTTTTGCTTAGTCACCCAGACATAAACACTAATATAACCAATAAGAAAAACCAAAGTCCTAGCGAGTATGCTACGAAAAATCGTGCAGGATATTGTATAATAGAAATACAAAAAGCACAAAAAGGAAAAAAATTATTAAATGCTCTTGCTAATGGAGACATTTACAAAGCGGAAACACTATTGAATCAAAAGCTTAACCCTAACTGCTGGAGAAGAAACCAAAATGGAGAAATAGAAACACCACTTAGCTTAATTGTTGGATTATGCTCAGGAGGAATAACGAAAAATAAAAAGGAAGTATTGACTAAACTTTTAAAACATAAGGAGCTGGATTTTAGTCAGATAAAGCCAATACAAAACAAAGAGCTGAAGCTATTGGTTGAGCTAACCATTAAGAACCAATTAACTAATGTTATTAACAGAAAAGATTTAGATGATGTGAAAAAATTGGTGGAAGATAATTGCTTCATGAATTATGCAATTGTTGCTGCTGCGTTAAGAGATGTTGGTGATCCAATTGAATCTATTACGAATTATTTAAATGAAAAATTTCCTGTAAGTATGGGGCAATCTTTATCAGAAGGTTTCAAACAACCTTTCCAAGATATTGGAACTGAACTTGAAAGCGTACAAGCTGATTTGAAACAAGCAAAACGAGAAAAGGTGGATCAACAAGCTAAAATAACTCGACTCATTAATGAAAATGCTCAACTTGGAGCTCAAAACCAAGATTTGAAAAACAAAAAATCCTCGGGGGAAGGTGCTCCAGGTGGAAAACAAAACAACTACGCTCTTGCATTTTTTATATTGCCGGGAACATTTGTTGTTGGTGCGTGTTTAACGGCAGTGGATTATCCAGAGATAAGTGCTGGTCTTGCTGCAGTTGTGCTGGGTCTTTTTTTAGCAGGGTATTTCCTATACAAAGGAGATGAAAAAGACATAGGACCTGGTAGTGCTACAGATAATCCTCAAGTTAAAAGGATTTCTATTTCTTCTCCAAATTCTGCTGGAAGTTCTTGTACATATTAAAAACATCCTGATAATTTAAGTGAGTGTAAACTTGGGTAGTTTCTAAGCTTGAATGGCCAAGCAGTTGTTGTATTGACCTTATATCGACGTTTTTCTGAAGTAAATGAGTGGCAAAACTGTGACGGAATGCGTGTGGAGATAAAATTTCTGGCAAGTTCAACATTCTCCTTATTTTCTGCAAGCGATTAGCAACGTAAGTTCTTCCAAATTTTTTTCCTCTTACTCACATAAAGAGATATTGTGATTCATCGTCAATGCCAAGGTAAGGACAAGCTTTTATATATTCTTGTAAGCACTTTTTTACTACCGGAAGAATAAATACCTGCCTTTGTTTGTTTCCCTTACCCGTAATTATTAGGTTTTCACCACTTACATCACTAATCCTAAGACTTAGCGCTTCACTAATTCTTAAGCCTGTGCCATATAATAGAACAATAATCGCAACTTCTCTTTTTATTACCCAGGGTTCACCCAAGTCAGATAATTTCATTTCTTTCAGTAGAGTTTTTATATTAGATATCGATAATGCTTTAGGTAAAGTTTTTCTCTGAATTGGCTTTGACAAAGAAAATACAGCCTTATTATTTATTTCATAGTTGTTTCTTATGTACTTGAAAAAGTTTCTGACTGCTGACAGCGCGCGAGTGTTAGATCTTGCATTTACGCCTCTTGCGTAACGGAAACTAAGCAAGCTTCTTAGCTCAGATATGCTTAATTTTTCTAAGGAACCAACATTTACTTCTCCACCAATATGAGCGCTGAGGAAACTTATAAGATCTTGCAAGTCTCTCATATATGATTCTAAAGTGTTAGGTGAGTAAGATCTATTGCATCTCAGCCATTCATGCCAATTTTCAATGATTGAACCAAGGTTACTTTTTAAAGAAGGCATTGATACACGCGTCGCGGAAAGCTTCGTTTATATCAGGGTGAGAGTGACAAATTCTATATATATCCTCTGCTGCAGCACCATATGCCATTGCAACTGCTGCTTCGTTAATTAGCGTATCAGCATATTTTCCTATGATATGTATGCCTAGTATTGTATCTGTGATGCTGCAAGTCAGCACTTTCACGAATCCTTCTGCATCATCAGTGATTTTTGCTCTGCCATTTGCAGCAAATTGGGATTTACCAACTTTATACTTACAACCTGCACTTTTTAGTTCCTCTTCGGTTTTACCGATTGAAGAAACGGCAGGGTGAGTGTAAATGACGGATGGTATGATCCCATAGTCAACGTGAGGTGACTGCCCTGTTATTGTCTCTGCAACTGCCACTCCTTCTTCTTCTGCTTTATGAGCAAGCATTGCTCCACCAATTACATCACCGATGGCAAATATTCCTTTCATATTAGTTTCATACCTGTTGTTAACTTGAATGAAACCACGATTATCTTTCTCTATCTTCTGATCGATACCAAGACCCTCGGTGCATGGTTTGCGACCCACTGCAATGAGCACCTTATCTGCCTCTATAGTGTCTGTTTGGTTGTCTTGAGCAGAGCAAACTTTTACGCTGAGAGAATTACTATTTTGATTTATCTCCTCAACTTTAGTGTTGAGTGAGAATTTTATTCCTTGCTTTTGCAGACTAGAGAGCAGAGATTTACCTAATTCTCCATCCATTGCTGCAGCAATTCTATCAAGAAACTCTACTACAGTTACCTCAGACCCTAGCCTTTTCCATACAGAAGACATTTCAAGTCCTATTGCTCCAGCTCCGATTACGACAAGTTTTTTTTGCACTTCAATTAGAGATAACGCACCGGTAGATGAAATGATGTTTTTCTCGTCAATATTAATTCCTGGCAGAGAACTAACATCAGAACCTGTTGCAATTACTATATTTTTTGTCTTCAACTTCTTGCCTTCAACTGAAACTTCGAGGTTACCTTGATCAAAAGCGGTAATTTTTCCAAGTCCGCTGACTTTAGTGATCTTGTGAAGGCTGAACAGATATTCTATACCTTTTCCAAGCTCCTGAACTCTGGCGTCCTTGTATTCCAACATTTCTTTTAAGTCAAAACTCGCATCCTTAACTTTTATGCCAAGTTTTGACAGATCATTTTTCGTGTGAACATACTGATAGGAGGAGTGAAGTAAAGCTTTAGAGGGTATACATCCAACTCGCAAACACGTACCACCAAAAATACTATTTTTATCTACGCAGGCAACTTTCAATCCAAGCCTTGCAGCAGCAATGGCACACTTATAGCCGCCTGGACCGCCACCTATAACAATCAGATCATAATCAGTCATAAAAAACAAACCTATTTTCTAAAGAATAAACACCGTTTTCCTCAATTGTCACATATATCTTATCATGGATAAACACTGGAGTGTGAAATACATTGCCAGGTATTTCAATTGCCTTTCATGTGTTTTCAGATCCAGGAAAAGCAAACACCAACCCTTTGTTACTTGTTACCCATAAAGTATGAGCATACATAATTGGAGCAAACAATTGCGTATTTTCTATTAAATCGGACGTCCAGACTGTTTCTCCGTTTTGTATGTCGACACCGATTATTTTATTATCTTTAGTAATTACAAAAATCCTGCCACCAGCTCTTTGTTCCTTTGCAGGGATAAGAGGACTATAATATGATACAATGTCTGATACACTTTTTATTTGCAGTGGCTTTGACCATAAAATGTTTCCTGACTTCACGTTAATACCATAAGTATAAGAATTGTTTGTAGCTACTAAAATATCACCGAGCACTCTTGGTGTAGTGGTTACATCTGTGAGCTGTGTGTCCAGAAGGTTTGTAGCCAATTTTTGGCTCCACAATTTTTTACCATCTTCGTTAAAAGCTATCAGCTCACCATTTGAAAACGGTGCTATTATTTTATCATTAGAAATTACGGGTGATATGGAATGTAAACCACGAACCACATTGATACCATTTTGATAAGTCCAAGCGGAGCTGCCATCTTTTATATCAAACGCATACAGGTAGTTATCGATGGTTAATACTACCAATTTGTTATTTATTACTGCTGCTTTTCCTCTTACCGGAGCTCTCAGTTCTTTTTCCCACTGAACCTCGCCAGTTTTTGCATCTATTGTATGCAGAACGTTATCTACTATAAAGAAAACAATCCCTCTATGGCGCGATAGGCTCATGTTACCAATTTTTTTTGTGTGTGGAAGGTGCAATTTCCAATTCAAAGTCCTTGGGTTATCAGCATCAAAGGAATATAAGGTTCCGTGCTTATCTGCCAGAATGATACTATTTTCTGTAAGCACCGGAGCCACATAACCTTGCGATAATTTTTTATCAACTAAGGTTATTCGTTCGCTTGCCATTGTGTAACTACTACACAATAACATTATCATAACAATTATTACTTTCATTATTTATTGAAAACAAGATTTATGAATATACATACTAGAAGCATTAATCACAATGAAAATGTTCTTAATTGAACCAAAAGTTAAATATCAACATCATGCACATTTAGTGCATTGGTATTGATAAAATCACGGCGTGGTTCGACTATATCACCCATTAACACTGAGAATATAGAATCGGCTTCCTCACAATCTTTTATTTCAACTTTGAGCAAAGTCCTAGTTTCTGGGTTGAGTGTAGTTTCCCAAAGCTGGTCAGCATTCATTTCACCAAGACCTTTGAATCTTTGCAGAGTTAACCCTTTTTTACCATAGTCCATTATTGTTTTTGCAAGTGCACTCGGAGATTTGATTTTTATTTCAGTTTCTTGTGACTTTAAAAATGAATCACCATTAAATAAGCCAATTATATCATCAAGAGAACTCAATATATTTCGTATTTCTTTGCTTTCAAGCATACTAAGCGGAAATATATATTTGTCTGCCAGTCCTTGAAATAACTTAGAGATATGCACTTCTTCATCTTTTATTTCTACTTCCCAATTGTATTCGTTATACATTAACTTTAAATATTTCAATATCTCATCAGCAGATGATAGGGCATTCTTTTTGCTTAGAATTAGTAGTGACTCCAGTAGATTTTGTGGTATTTCCCTGTTATAATTTTTGCTAATGTTTGAAATACTAAGACATTTGTCCAAGACAAAGCGTAAATCTTTGTCTTTACCACTTAATGTCAATCTTTTAACCGCCGAGTTTACTATATACTCTTCAAAAGTTTCGTCATCTTTAATGTAAGTATCTTTAGCATTTTTTGTAACTTTATAAAGAGGTGGTTGTGCTATATATAAATACCCTCTTTCAATTACTTCACGCATATAACGAAAAAAGAAAGTTAGAATTAAAGTTCTTATATGTGAACCATCAACGTCTGCATCTGTCATAATGATGATTTTATGATACCTAGCTTTCTCAATATCAAAATGCTCACTTCCTATTCCAGCACCAATTGCCGTAATCAAGGAGCCAATTTCTGCAGATGAAAAGATACGATCTAAACTTACACGTTCTACGTTTAGAATTTTCCCCCTTAGAGCAAGCACTGCTTGTGTTTTACGATTACGCCCCTGCTTTGCAGTACCACCTGCGGAATTACCCTCTACTATAAATAATTCTGATAACTCAGGAACTTTTTCCTGACAATCGGCAAGCTTTCCAGGTAGAGTGGAAATATCAATGGTGTTTTTGTTTTTAACTAACTCTCGCGCTTTTCTTGCAGCTTCTCTTCCTTTAGCTGATCTGATGACTCTTTCTACTATGCTTGCTGCTAATTTTGGATCAGTTTCAAGTATTGTACTCAATTTATCAGAAACTATGTTTTCTACAACTGTGCGCGTTTCAGAACTGACTAACTTATCTTTTGTTTGTGAAGAAAACTTAGGATCAGGCATCTTAAGAGATAAAACACAGGTTAACCCTTCTCTGACATCTTCCCCAGTGAAATTCACTTTTGCCTTTTTCAAAAACCCTTCACTAGTTGCATAATTGTTAATACATCTAGTTAAGGCAGACCTAAATCCTGCTAAGTGTGTACCACCATCTCGTTGTCTTATATTATTTGTAAAGCACAGCATATTTTCGTAGTAGGAGTCATTCCACTCCATTGATACTTCTACGCTAATGCCGAGATATTTTGTATCGTCTCTCATGCTAGCAATTTTGGTAACATGCGTCTTATTTTTATCTAAATATCGCACGAAATTTGCTGTGCCAAAATTATCTTGAGACTGTTTACTATCATTAAAATGAGACTCTACATGTGGTTTGTTACGAAGATCGCGCAAAGTGATCTCTATATTTGAGTTTAAAAATGCTAATTCTCTGATGCGACTCTCAATGGTAGAGTAACTAAAGTCGATGCTACTGAAAGTCTCTGTTGATGGCATGAACGTTACTCTAGTTCCTCTTTTGCTTGTATTTTCATTTACTACCTTTAAAGGCTCAATGGACTCACCGTCTTCAAAGCGTATAAAGTGTTCTTTCTTGTTACGCCAAATGGTTAATTCTAGCCAGCTAGATAACGCATTCACAACTGAGATCCCAACACCATGTAACCCACCAGAAACCTTGTAGGTATTGTTGTCAAATTTACCACCTGCGTGCAGTTGGGTCATTATTACCTCCGCTGCTGATATTCCTTCTTCTTCGTGGATATCAGTTGGAATGCCACGACCATTGTCGGTTACGGATACTGAGCCATCTTCATTTATGCTAACTTCAATTTTATCACAATACCCAGCTAAAGATTCATCTATCGCGTTGTCAACAACCTCACATACCATATGATGCAGACCAGATCCATCATCAGTATCACCAATGTACATACCTGGACGCTTCCTTACAGCATCAAGACCTCTTAAGATTTTTATTGCGTCAGCGTTGTAATTACTTTCCATGGAATTGCTTTATTTATAAATATTAATTAATATTACATTTGTATATGTCGATTAGCAACAGTTTTAAACTGAGAGGAGATATTTGGTTGTGGTATATAGGTATAAAGCATGCTGACACCTATATAATGGTAACATCCACTTCTACGCATTGTTTCAATATACGAGCCCAAATTGAAACAACTATACGAAATCCTGCTTTATATTATTTCAAGATAAATGACTATAGTGAACTATCTCGCCATTTGATTTGGGTTTCCTAATTCAACGTAGGATAAATTACTCATACATATTTTTAATATTTCTTTCTGTTTATCACTATTCAGCTTGCTGTTGAATTTCTGACGCTTTTCCTCAAGCGCTGCATGTACAGCGGTAATAAACATTACTATTTCAGTTGAGAGTTCTGATGAGCCTGCAAAGCTCTTCCGGATAGTTTCTTGCTCTCTTTCAGAAAATTTGCTTAGAACCTCCCTAGCTATTGCTGGTAACCCTTGAGTGATTGCTTCTTCTACCATTTTACTGGTTTCCTTTTCATCTAGCGTGATAACCACTGACGGGTGGAAACCAGATAAAGACTCAAATAGTTTGTTGTAAGTTCCACCAGCACAACTTTGACCCTTGTCACCATAAGTTGTTGCTGCATCTACAAGACTTCTTACAAACATATCCT
Organism: Wolbachia endosymbiont of Tettigetta isshikii; assembly: GCF_041154185.1. Taxonomy (NCBI): domain Bacteria; kingdom Pseudomonadati; phylum Pseudomonadota; class Alphaproteobacteria; order Rickettsiales; family Anaplasmataceae; genus Wolbachia; species Wolbachia endosymbiont of Tettigetta isshikii. Next base: position 18,592 of record NZ_JBFTEN010000006.1, read on the forward strand.
TTCTAGCTTTTATATCATTATCACTTAAAGGAACTGTTTGGTCTTCCATTCCTGTGTTTCTATCATTGCAAGCTTTCCAACACAAAATAGCTGCTTGCTTTAGTGTTAACTGACTATAATTATCTTTGAAACTATTTCCTGTTCTATTGATAAATTTTAAGCATTCAAGTGCTTGAGATTTTTCGTCTGCTTTAAACTCATTTGACTGTATAATGTACTCCTCAATATCAGCTGTATTTCCCCTATTAAGCTGTACATAGAACTCCTCCTTACCTAGGTTCTCCTTATATTTTTCTATGAGTTTATCAACACTTAAGTTTACACTAGAAACCGCGTTTGGATCGTGAGTAGTTTGCGCAACAAAAGGAAAGACATCAACTAAACCATGTATGAGAAGCGGTTTTTCTTCTTCTGGAACTTCTTGCATTAAGTTAAAAAGCTGCCGCACCTCTCCAACGAGTGTCTGGTTTAGTAGCCATAAGAATAACGCAGGTAATGCTAAAAGCATACAGGAGGCAATAATGCATACGACTAGAACAGCTTTTAATATTATCCTAATGATATTTTTTGGCCAATGCGATAATCTCGCTTCATTTTCTTCTGGTTTCAAAAAATAATCTACTAACCACGAATACAGAAGAAACTTTACAAGAAGAGCAAATGGGACAATCATACTTATGAATAAAATTATGCTAATAGATCGCCTAATTTTACCAGTATTGCGGTAAGCATTTTGTACCCTTTCTGTTATAGCACGTGCTCTACCTTGCTGTTGGTTATTATTTTCGCCTAACATACCATACACCGCATTTAACACCAGCATATCTTGTTATAAAGGCATGTCAATAAGAAATTTATAGGCTATAGCTTAATTACAAAGGTAGTAGCAAGGTTGGAGCATTTGAGGAGCAGAAGCAAGTTTTAACGCTAAATCAGAAAACAGGTTATGTAATACCAATTCTCACTATGCAAAGGACAGATAGACGGTAGTAGAGAAAAGCTATCCAATAGAAACAAAAAAACTACTTGACAAATACTTCCGGTTCCCTTATTATAACATTGAAGCTATTATTTATCTTCAGTCTGTGCAGATTAAATGACAAAAAACTCAGCATACTTTGCGTCTCATGTTTAATTTTTTGCACTATGTGTACTGCATGTCTTTTTAAGACTTCTGGTTTTTTATCTATACAAGCTGAAACGCGCTTATAAGTCCGTTAAGACATCAAAAACGCCAATGTTATAAGATAGATAGTGAATAACTAGCTACTCGGGTTTTTTTGCCTTTTTCTCTATTTAGTAAATTTCTTAAATATAAAGGTTATACCAACTTTCATTATCGGTAAGTCAAACAGAGCACACCACAAATTCGCCAAAATCCTCCAGCTATAGGCAGCAGGCACTCCTTTTAATTTGTCCTATTACCATTTGTATAAGAGATCTATTTTTTTATAGCAAATATATTGCTTTTCGGAAAAGTATTAATAGCATTAAACAAGACTCTGATATTAGTTTTGACTACCTCAGTTCTTCTGTCAGATTAAGTTCTGTATAGTACAAGAGATATGATGTTTAATTTCCCAAACAAACGGTTAAGACGTAGGCGCTCAAGTAAATGGATTAGCAATTTAACAAGTGAAAGTATTTTATCAGTAAACGACTTGATTTTTCCCCTGTTCGTTCATGATAGAAAAGAAACAACCGAACCAATTCCTGGCTTACCTGACATAAAATGTTACTCAATAGATGGATTGGTTTCCATGGCTCAGGAAGCTGAGGATTTAGGAATTAATGCTATTGCAATTTTCCCTGTAGTTGACAGTAAATTAAAATCTGAAAATGCTGAGGAAGCATACAATCTGGGCAATTTAATCTGCAAGGCAATTCGTGCTGTAAAATTAAAGGTGCCAGGCATTGGCATTATCGGAGACGTTGCACTTGATCCATACACCACTCATGGTCATGATGGCATTTTAAAAAGCAATCGGATAGACGTGGAAAATGATGAAACTGTGTCAGTGTTGCTAAAGCAAGCGCTTGCTTTAGCAAAAGCAGGATGTGATATAATTGCTCCTTCTGATATGATGGATGGTAGAATAGGGAAAATAAGAAGAGTGTTGGATGATAATGGCTTTCAAGATGTATCAATACTATCTTATGCAGTGAAATATTGCTCCAGCTTCTATGCACCATTCAGACAAGTTGTTGGTTCATGCGTACCATCCAGTTCTATTGATAAAAGTGGTTATCAAATGGATTATAGAAATGCAAAAGAGGCAATTTACGAAGTCGAAATGGATATAAACGAAGGTGCAGATTTTATTATGATAAAACCAGGTATGCCATACTTGGATGTAATAAAAACAGCAAGCGATAAGTTTAATTTTCCGATTTTTGCTTACCAAGTAAGTGGTGAGTACGCAATGATAAAGGCTGCAACAAACAATGGCTGGCTGGATTATGACAAAGTAATTTATGAGTCTTTAATCAGCTTTAAACGTGCAGGTGCGAGTGCAATGTTCACCTATGCCGCACTTGATGTTGCGAAAAATTTGGGGTAAACACGCCCTGTAAAAAGTTTTCCTACATAACAAACTTTTGGCAGCGCTCCAGCAGTGAAACAAAAAAAACTCCCTGACAAACTTCGCCAACCACTTATCATAATAGTGAAGCTATTATTTATCTTCAGTCTGTGCAGATTAAACAACAAGAGTATTAAGGTTGGCGTCTTATGTTTAATTTTTTGCACTATGTGCACCTTATGTTACCTAGATTTCTAGGGTTTTCCCTATACAAGCTGAAACGCGCTTATAAGTCGTTTAAGACATCAAAAACGCCAATATCATAAGATAGATAGTGAATAGCTAGCTACTCGTGGTTTCTTTTGTCTTTTTTCTATTTAGTAAATTTCTTAAACATTTTATCTTAGGCAATTTTAGAGCACACAAAAAACACCAATTTTAAAATAACTGCTTTTTAGTATGCAAGAAGCCTGCTCGTATCTGTTCAACCCGAACTATGGATTAGAAATTTGGTATAATATCAAAAAAAAGAATAGAAAATCAGTAGGTTATACGATCACCAATCCATGCATAACAGAAAGTTTGCTAATACCAATTGCTGGTCGAAAAGTGTTAAATATCAGCAACTTACAAATATCCGAAGTAAAAATGATTTTATGCTATTAAAATTAGTGTAGAAAAACTCAAAATTTCAGGAGCTTACATCAGGCTAATCCATAGTTCGGGTGTTCAGAGGTATGGTTAAGATACAAGTGAAAAGACTTTAAATTTTTGCCTCAAACCACATTACACCGTATTTAGCCCATTTTTTCTAGCTCGTTCAACCATTTTCTGCAGCTTCGCTGCGTTTCATAAGGTAGTGAGCGGATGTTTTTTCGGTACGCTAAAATCAAAGAAAGTTAGTTTTTGTGCTATAATGGTCCTTTATATTGAAAATAGCGTTGATGGATATCACTACTTGTTTATTAGGGGATATTAGTAATTTAATAGATAGAGCAAAGAATCATCTCTCCACGCAGTTCAATTCTACTTTAGTGTTATTAAATTGGGAAATTGGCTTTAGAATAGACCAAGAAATCTTAAAACACAAACGTGCAGACTATGGCAAACGAATCATCCCCCAACTTGCAAAAGAACTTCAGATTAAATATGGACGTGGATTTGATAGAGCCTCATTATTTCGGATGGTGCAATTCTCCAAACTCTTTCCCGATCAAGAAATTGTCGCGACACTGTCACAACAATTGAGTTGGTCACATTTTATAGAAATTATTGCAATCTCTGATGACTTGAAGCGCAGCTACTATTTAGAAATGTGTCGTATTGAAGTATGGAGTGTTAGAACATTACGAAATAAAATCGATGCTATGTTGTATGAACGTACAGCATTAGCAAAAAAGCCTGAGGACTTCATAAGACAAAGCATCAAACAGTTAAGTGAGGGAAATACGTTAGCACCCGAATTCATTTTTCACGATCCATACTTTCTTAACTTTGTGGAATTGCCATCAAGTCATAGTGAGACTGATCTAGAAAACACGATTTTGGATGAATTGATAAAATTTTTACAAGAGTTTGGCAACGATTTTTGTTTTGTGACACGTCAAAAAAGGATGAGCACTAAAGCAACTGATAGGTATCTAGACCTGCTATTTTTTCATAGAGGATTAAGGCGTCTTATTGCAATAGAACTAAAAATCGGTCGGTTTGAACCAGCCTATAAAGGACAAATGGAATGGTACTTGAATTGGTTAGATAAAAATGAACGAAAACCAGATGAAGAAAAACCTCTAGGGATTATTTTATGTGCCGATAAGGATCAAGAAGATATAGAATACCTGGAGCTTGAGGGATCTAATATTCACGTTGCGCAATATTTAACACAGCTACCCCCTAAGAAAATCCTTGAGGAGAAGTTGAGAAAAGCTATCTCTATAGCTCGTGAAAAATATGAACGGCTCCAAGAAAAGTCAAGAAAATGATTAGTAACACAAAAGGCAAGTCAGCGTGGCAATTGAATAGAAAAATTGTTAGAATGAGATGGCGGTGTAGTGTGGTTTGAGGCTAAAGTTTAAAGTCTTTTTGCTTGTATCTTAACAACACCTCTGCGTCTATTCTTTGTCACTCAAGTGGTTAAGAACAGCTTCTGCTAATTCTTTACTAATCCTAGCTACGTTTTGAATTTCAGCTAGTGGAGCTTTGCTTATGTTTTCCACTGAACCAAAATGAGACATCAACGCATTTTTTCTTTTGTTACCAATGCCAGTTATTTTACTTAATGGTGAAACGAAAAGCTGTTTATCGCGCTTTTTTCTATGTGAAGCGACTGCAAAACGATGAGCCTCATTACGCAGCGATTGTAAATAAAGCATGACTTTGCTGTCATTTGCTAGAGTAAACTCTTCTCTGCCCGGCATATAAAATCTCTCATTTCCTGCGTTGCGATAGGGGCCCTTTGCCATGCAAGCAAAAGGAACATTTATATTCAATATTTCTAATACATTCTGTACTATAGAAACATGCCCAGGCCCACCATCAATCAATAGAAAATCAGGAATTATGTCTTTTATCTTGCCGGAGAAACGTCTGGTCAGCACTTCTCTCATCATTTTATAGTCATCACCTGAAATTTTTTCTTTTATAGTAAATTTTCTGTATTCATTTTTTAAAAAACCTTCCTGCCCTGCAATAATCAGCACACCAACTTGTTGATTTCCAGATATATGGCTATTATCATAAACCTCGATACGCTTTGGAACATTTGGTAACAAGAAAACTTTACTAAGCCCTTCAAGTTTTTCTAGACTATTTTTATAATCAGCAAGCTTCTGCTCCAAACTATGCTGAGAATTATCATAAACGAATTTCAACAAATTATGTTCTTTTTTATTTTTTGCATGCAAAACTTTTATTGTTTTTTGAGTAACGTTACGTAGTGCCTGCTCAACGATTTCCTTACCTGTAACAAAACCAGGAACATAAATTTGTGCTGGAGGCATGTTAGCTGAATTATATAAATTGATCAGAAAGGTGGATAAAATTTCATCGTCTGGATGATCATTGCAGTTCTCAACAAAGTAAGGAGTACTTCCATAGTTCTCTTTATTTCTGAACGATAACACACCAATGCATGCCAAATCCCCTTCACGTACAATGCTGAAAAAGTCTGCATCTTTTTCAAAAGAAAAATCCGTTCGCTGCATTTGAATTTGCTCAAGAAATTTTATTCGATCTCTATATATAGCAGCAAGCTCATAATTTTCCTCACTGCTGCACTTTCTCATTGTGGAAAGTAATTGTTCTTTCACTTCCTTATTTCTTCCAAGCAATGTATCTCGCGCTTGTTTTACTGATTGGCAGTAATCACCTTTTGTGATTTTATTTACGCACGGTGCTGAGCAGCGCTTAACTTGATACTCAAGACATGGTCTTTTTGTTGAGGAGAAATATCGATCTGAACATACTCTCAAAAGGAAAGCTTTTTGCAATGACAATATAGTCTGCTTAACAGCATCGGCAGATGGAAAGGGACCATAATAGTGAAACTCACCCTTTTTAAATTTACCTCTGTATCGTCCTATTCTTGGGTAATCGTGTTTAGAAATTGTTATATAAGGATAAGATTTTCCGTCCTTGAGCACAATATTATAAGGTGGCTTCAATGATTTTATTAGCTGCGCCTCAAGAAGCAGTGCATCCACTTCATTTTCAGTTAGAAAGGTCTTAATCTCAACAACTTGTGAGAGCATAACTTTAATTCGTTCAGAAAGGTTTTCATATCGAAGGTAGCTAGATAACCTCGCTTTTAAGTTTTTTGCTTTTCCAACATATAAAACCTTATCCTTCTCTCCTATCATCTTATACACACCACAAGACTGTGGAGATAACTCGATTTGTTTTTTTATTGCCTGAACATTTATGACATGGCCCATTGTTTGACTTGTATGAGGCTAAAATCTGCTACTAAATGAAAGATGGAAATAACACTTGCAAGCAAAGACAACCTATTTTTTCTCAGCTTATTAGAATCGCAATTGATCTTTACACTGTCCATAAATTGGTTGATAAATGGAGTAAAACCAGTAAGTTCATCAAGTGCTGTATTGAAGTAACCATTTTTTATTGCTTGTTTAGTGCTTTTACAAACAGCCACAGCACAATTTGATAGCGCTATTTCTTCACTATCAATCAGAAACTTCTTATTATAAGATGCAACGTAAGTAGTGTTGTCATTTTTTTCTGCTCTGCTGACTATGTTACTGACCCTTTTATAAGTGCTAAGAACCTGTTCACCTTCAGGCGTACTAAGATAATGGTCTAATACAACAGTTTGCTTTTCTGCTGTCAACAGATCATTAATATCAGTTTTATATAATATTGAACTTACAATATCTTGTCTTATACCCCTGTTCCTTAAAATAACCTTGAATCTTCCAAGGAAGAATCTAAGCACTAGTTCTGAAATTTTTTCCTTACTCGGCTTATTAGATTGATCAAATGATGTTACATCCTCAGTAAATCTAAGTTTTGGATATAAAGATACCGACTTATCTATCAATAGCTTAACCGGAACATGCAAGTTATTCTCAAGTATTGTTCTAATTACACCAATTGTCATTCTTCGCAAACCAAACTGATCATATGAACCTGAGATCTTTTCACCTGCTGCAATCAAACCAATCAAACTATCTACTTTGTCAGCAATAGCTAGAGCAATTGCGGCAGGAGATTTAGGACATTCTTGTTCCGATCCGATTGGCTTATAATGCTCAGTTACAGCTTCCACTATTTCTTCATTCTCTCGAAAGTAAGAAGCATAATATCCACACATTGTTCCTTGCAACTCTGGAAACTCTTTTACTATCGATGTTGCGAGATCTGCCTTTGCTAAATATGCAGCACGCTCAACTTTAATTAGTGAAGCACGCGGAACATATATGGCTATATATTTCGATAGAGCTATAATGCGCTTTACTTTTTCTCCAATGCTACCAAGAGAAGCATGAAACAATATCGAATCTAATTTCTTGACATAATAATCTAGATTTTTCTTTTTATCCTGAGATATCAAGAACTTGGCATCAGCAAGACGTGCTTCCAATATTTTTTCATGTCCATTGACAACTTCATCATTGTTAACGTTGACAACAGTGACAAAGTGCGAAATTATTTGCCCATTACTTAAAGCAAGGTGTTTTTGCTGTGTATTAATTATGCTAAGAACTACTTCCTTCGGTAGTCCAGATGACTTCTCTTGATCTACTTTGCCAAACAGCACAATCGGCCATTCTATAAGCCCAGTTAATTCATTCAGTAAATAATCGTTTTCTTCGAGTTGTAAACTCTGCTCTTTTGTAAATTTATCGATCTGATCCAGTATAAATTGTTTTCTTTTATCTGGCTGGAGAATGACATTGTTTTTTTCAAGCAATGCAAAGTAGTCTTTAGGTGTTTCAGCAGTGAGCGCCTTACCACTTGAGAGAAACCTATGACCGTACGTTACATTGCGCGTTGTGACTCCTGCAAAAGACACAGGTATTATATCATCATTCAAAATGCATAGGATGTTTTGAATTGGCCTAACCCATCTTTCTTTTCCTTCACTCCACCTCATGCTTTTTGGCCAAGAGAAATTTTTCAACATCTCCTCTAGTAGATTTTTGAGAAACTCTTGGACATTAAATGAGCAAATATCCTTTTTGATGAAGTAAAAGTCTCCATTACCTACCTTGCGAACGAATAAATCTGTCTTACTTTTTCCATTTTTCCTTAAAAAACCTTCAACGGCACTTTTTGGTGCGTTAACATTTGGTCCTTTAACTTCGTTATTAGAACCCTTGAGTCCCGAAATGCTTATACTATCAACAAAAAGAGTGATGCGGCGTGCCGTTATAAAAACCTCTATAGATGCAAATTTCACATTATTTTTATTGAAAGCATTAGCAACATAACTCTTAACTCGAGCTGCAGCTGAACTTTGCATTCTCGGTGGTATTTCTTCTGAAAGGCATTCAAATAATAATTGTGATGACATATGTTACTTACTCATATATAACTCACAACATTTTTTTGTCAGCTCTCTAACTCTACCAATATACACTGTACGCTCATTCACACCAAGCACACCTCTTGCATCAAGCAGATTAAGTAGGTGGATAGTTTTAACGCATTGGTCATAAGCTGCTACTGGTAATTCTTTTCCAATAAGAAATTTACATAGTTTTTCTGTGTCCTCAAACTGCTGCTGTACCACTTTAGTATCATAATAATCAAGCGCCAGGTGAGAAAATTCATACTCTCTTTGTTTAAAAATGTCTCCATAAGTCACGCCGCTATCGTTCCAAATTATATCATAAACATTATCCACACCTTGTATGCACATTGCCAAACGTTCTAGCCCATACGCCACTTCGCCAGGGATTATTTTGCAGTCAATACCTCCTACTTGCTGTATATAAGTAAGTTGTGTTACTTCCATCCCGTTGCATGTAACTTCCCATCCAAGCCCTGATGCACCAACACTTGGGTTTTCCCAGTCATCTTCAATAAATTTAATATCATACTTCTCCGTGGATATGCCAAGAGCCTTTAAGCTACTTAAGTAAACATCCTGCAAATTATTACCAGAAGGTTTGATTATAACTTGGTATTGATGGTGTTGATATAAGCGATTAGGGTTATCACCATAGCGTCCATCTGCTGGCCTAATTACAGGCTGTAGATACGCAATCTTTGTTGGTTTTGCGTCAATTGCTGACGTGATTGTTGCGGGATGCAACGTTCCAGCTCCAACTTCAGATGTGTAAGGATGGAGTATGGTACATCCTTCACCAGCCCAAAAATCTTGCAATCCCTTTATTATGCTTTGTAGATTCACGTAAACTGCACGCTTTTTATACTGAATATATAAGCAAATAGGTACTATTCAATATTTATTTTTTTATAGTGTTATGCAAGTAGTCACTCAAGACTACCGAATTTTCTTTCACATATTGAATTATGCTCTTGTTTAGGACAATTGCGTTATGCATAGTTAAATCGCAGAATATAAATGCAGTCAAATACAGCAAAATTACTGCGTAAAACGTATGGAAAATCCCCTCAAATGTAATTAATATTGCATTGTTATAACTGAGCTGTATTGAACTTATTGGCCAAGGTTTTATCACTTCCACAATATTAAAAAATGCATAAGGTATAATAAAGAAAAAGAACAAGTGCATGAAATCATTAAACCAAAACGGACATTGAAGTATCTGCTTACATATGCTTCCATAGAGTTTACTTACAGTATGATAAATTGACATTATTGCTGGCATTGAGAGCGCAACAGTCAGAACTTGCCCTGATGCTATTTGTATTACTATATTCTCACCACTGTTTGCTGAAGGGTCTTGAATATGAAAAATGGATATTCCAACTAATTGTAGTACTAACATAACTATTGCCAACTTTACAAAAATAGCAGCTACAACTACGCCCGAATTTGGCATTTTGTATAGTATAAAATCTCCTCCATATACGAGAACTAATATGATATCGGTAACAAATAATATTAAAAAAGAAGACCAATAGTTCTGCCAACTTGGTAAGTACCCTATTCCTAAAAAAGAGCTCACTATTTTAGCAGGAAAAACTTTACCCAATATCTTCTCCAGAGCTGTCCAAAAAATCTCCATGTCTCAAGTAATATTTAGCTAATAGAGTTATACTTTATTATAACAGACTTATCAATAGTTCAAGACAGATAAAGCAAACATATATTCTCCATAAAATCTTTCCATTGAGAAGAATGCTACTTTAGCTAAAACATGTTTTTAAGTTTTTGCCAAAACCCTTGTTTATTATCATTAACCTTTGTGAATGCTATACTTAAGCTGCATTGCGGATCACTTGGTGCATCATGTCTAATGTTAAGTGTTGAAGTTTTGTTATCATAAGCACAAACATCATCATATGATAACTCCGTTGTGTAGCACTTTATATGCTCTTGCTTATCATACACTAGATCATCTGATTTCTCTTCTAGTTCTACAAATTCAGCTTTTTTCTGGCAGTCTTTTATTTTTATTAAATCCTTATCCAGTGATATTGAAACAGGCAGCATATTTCCAGCATATTCTTTAGCTAAAAGTTCACTTTGAGGGTACATTTTTATCTCCCTACCATAATGCGAGTCCATAAAATTGTCAGCGTAGAACTTATCTCCGGCATGTATGCATTCGTCAGTTGTGTAAGGTACACCGTTGTAACTGCATTGAACTTTATAGCCTCCTGCACCGTTATTGTGAAAAAAATCATGAATGGTAGTGTAACTACCAGCAGCATCGTTTATGTAATCCATCGCCTAATTTCTAAAACCTTTAACTTATTATGGCATGCGCAATTACATCAATCAACTAGAAAATTTCTTTCCACTATTTTTCAGCAAGTATCTAGGGAGCGTATTGATAAGATTGTGACTTTCATGTCTCCCAGTTCTTCACATGCTGCTGAACTAGTTCAGGGTATTCTTTAATAATTAATAGATTCTCAGCGTTCCATTTTGGCGATTTTTGGCTTATCATCAATCCAAACTGGTATTCCGCTTGCAAACAATTCATTTATAATACTAGGTTTCGAGTAAAGTTGCGATTTATCTAAAATAACTTTTACATCAACACCACGCTTCTTAGCATTAACCAAAGCATTCGCAACCGCTTTAAGAGTAAATGTATATTCTTGAACTAAGATGGATTCTTTAGACTGTTCTATCTCGCTGATTATCGGCACAGCACAGTCCTCTTCAGGCGAGAAGCAAACTGTAGCTTTTGGGCATGGCGAAAATATAGAGCCTGCATAGTAATACAGAGAAAAGCACACTAACAAAGCAAAAGGTATAAAAACCTCACAACCCACACCTAAACATATGGTGATAGGCTACATCATAGTTTTATCATCTGTCAATAGATCCCTAGCACATCAAACCAGCTTTGACATGTGCGTCTTGACAAATCTTACCTGTAAAGGACACATTTTAAACTTTTTTGTTGAAATAAAATAGAAATAAAAGAGCTGTTTTTTTTTGCAGTACTTTACTGGTAATTTAATGGTAAAAATTCTAGGGAGAAATTTTGTACAATAGTCACCGACATTTTTCCTTAAGTTGACGCCCTTGAGCGCTCAGTTTCACTTTCCCTTATGAAATATTTTAGCTCTAATGCCTTACGTTATGAAGATACAAGCTAATATTATCCAAATCAGCATGTTTACGGTTATTTAATAACGCGCTTTTATATTAGTTAGTAATATTACAAAATATAGGTGGGGTGTATGGATATTGAAGCGAATGTTAAAGTAAGCTATGCGGAAATTACTAAACGTGTTGCAGCGTATGTAGTTGACCAAATTATATTTCTAGCTTTTTATCTCTTCATTTTGTTCATATCATCAGACAAACTCTTTACTGAATTTTGATTATATCATCTCTGATAATGATACAACTTCTGTGTCAACTCAAGTAGAAGTATTAGAAGCATTACGTACATAGTACTAGAAACATTAATGATAACAAAGCTTGGTCGGACTCCAGGAAAATTGCTATTTGGTATATACATAAAAGATTCAAACACACTTAAAAATATTGCTTTTATGCAAGTAGTAATAAGAAGCACTCTCAAGGCGCTTTTGTTTGTACCTCTCTATATTTCTGACTGGTTCTATATTCTACCAATTTTAGTTTTAATATTTGCAATATTCGATCAACATGATCAGACTTTTTATGATAAAATTGTAAAAACAGTAGTAATTGATTATAAACCTAGTTAAACTTTCTTTTATAGACATTGCATGGATAAAAAAGTAAACTACTCAACAATGACAAGGCGTACTCTAGCATTCATAGTTGATTGTGTTTTACTTATTGTAATACCGTTTATTTTGGTAGTGGTAGGTTTCTCACTCACACACGCAATAAAAGGGGTCATAGGAGCAATAATTGTAATCACCACGGTTGTATTTTCTTTATTTTTGATGATACCATGTGTATTTCACACATTCATGCTAGTAAAATTTGGCGGCACTCCAGGACACTTGTTATTTAGCATGCGTGTGAGAGACAAAGATACGCTTGAGCAGATCACTCTAATACAAGCAATAAAAAGGACTATCGCTTTTTTCATAATTTACTGTATAACGCTTTGTAATCCTATTTTATTCTTAGCTATATTAATCCTAGTTTTAGTATGTGCAGTAGATGACAAACATAGACAAGCTTTTCATGATAAAATTGCAAACACGGTAGTGATAGATTATAAACCAAGTTGATGTTTTCATTTAAGCCTGCAACTAATGGCGTTATGCAAGCAGTCCCACGATTTCATCCAAGCGCCTCCTTTTTTGTCATCCAAGTAGCTGACACTTGCATCCAGGATACTATTTTAGTAATAAATATTAAGAAATTTACTAAGCAGAAAAAAAGACAAAAGAAACCCCGTGGTAGAAGTTGCTCACTCTCTAATCCTACAAATTGGCGTACTACATTGTCTAAACGACTTATAAGCGCGTTTCAGCTTGTATAGAGAAAAACCTAGAAGTCTAGGTAAAATTAATAAAGACATGAGGTGTGCATAGTCCAAAAAATTAAACATAAGAGGCCAACCGTGATACTTTCGTCGTTTAATCTGCACAGATTGAAGCTAAATGAATAGCTGCAATACTATAATAAGGGAGTCGGCGAAGGTTGTCAAGTAGTTTTTACTTAAATAATGCTCAGTATGCTAATGTTTTAGTGTTTCTAAGCCAGAAAAATTATCGTCTTTATTTTTTACAGAGGAAGATGGTGCATTGCTTCCATTATCGCTTTCAATTGGAATAGTAGGCTGTATCAAAGCAATTTTTATAACCTCATCAATGTTCTTGACAAAAACTACATCGACTTTTTCCTTAATACTTGCTGGTATTTCTTGCATATCCTTTTCATTTTCGCTAGGTATAATCACAGTCTTGATTGATCCTCTGAGTGCTGCGAGTAACTTTTCTCTCAAGCCTCCAATAGCTAAAACTCTACCACGCAGTGTCACTTCACCTGTCATAGCAACACTTTTGTCAACTGATATGTTTGTCATAAGGGAAACAATGGATGTGCATATTGCACTACCAGCAGAAGGTCCATCCTTTGGTACAGCGCCCTCAGGTAGATGCAAATGTATATCATTGGTTTGAAATTTTTCAGGCTTTATGCCAAAGAATAGACAATTTGATCGAATATAACTATAAGCAGCCTTTATGGATTCTTGCATAACCTCTCCAAGTTTCCCCGTATATTTTATTTCCCCCTTACCTGGAATCAAAACTGACTCTATCATTAAAATATCACCACCTGTTTCAGTGTAGGCTAGTCCAGTTACCACCCCTACTAAACTCTCATTTTCTGCAATACCAAAGGTATATTTACGCACTCCTAAATAACCTTGTAAATCGTTAACTCCCACACATATTTTCTTATTTTTACCTTCTAATATTTCTTTCACTGCCTTTCTCATGAGCTTTGCAAGCTCCCTTTCCATACTGCGAACACCACTTTCACGTGTATATAGACGTATCAACTCATACAGTGCATCGTCAGTTATACTCCATTCTTTCTGACGCAAACCATGCTCTTTCTTTAATTTGGGAATTAGATGACACTTAGCGATACTAATTTTTTCATCTTCAGTATAACCAGATAATTGTATGATTTCCATTCTATCATGCAAAGGGTGTGGTAAACTCAAGCTGTTCGCTGTAGCGACAAACATTACACTTGAAAGATCAAACTCAACTTCTAAGTAATGGTCCGTAAAGTGCTTATTGTGTTCAGTGTCCAAAACCTCAAGCAACGCCGATGCAGGGTCACCACGCGAATCAGAACCCATCTTATCTATTTCATCAAGTAAAAAAAGTGGGTTGCACGAATTAGCTTTTTTCATGTGTTGAATGACTTTGCCGGGCATTGAGCCAATATAAGTTTTTCTATGGCCACGTATTTCAGATTCATCACGCACACCACCAAGAGCTATGCGAACAAAATCTCTCCCAACTGCCCTTGCCATAGACCTAGCTAAAGAAGTTTTACCAACACCTGGTGGTCCCAATAAGCAAAGTATAGGACCCTTGATCTCTTTTACTCTCTTTAACACTGCCAGAAACTCTATTATTCTATCTTTTACCTTCTCTATACCATAGTGATTTTCATCCAAGATTTTTTTAGCTGCATTTAAATTAATTTTTGCATCCTTGTATTTTCCCCACGGCAGATCAAGCAACCAATACAGATAATTAGATATAACTGTAGCTTCAGGAGAAATGGGATTCATTTTCTTATATCTCTTCAACTCAGTTATAGCTTTCTCCCTTGCTTCCTGAGAAAGCTTTGTTTCTTCTATCTTTTTTTCAAATTCATTTATTATATTTCCTTCTTCTCCGTTCTCAAATTCGCCCAATTCTTTCTGTATAGCTTTCAATTGCTCATTGAGGTAGTAGGTTTTCTGAGTGCTTTCAACTTGTGATTTAATTGTTTTATATAAACGGTTTTGTGCATTCAAAATGCTGATTTCTCTCTCAATAAAAGTAAAAGTTTTTCTTAAACGTTCCCCCGGACCATAAGTCTCAAGTATGCTTTGTTTATCTGATGCTTTTATATTCAAATATGAAACTGTCGTGTCTACAAGCAGATCAATTTCTTTGATCTGCTCAACGGGATTAACAATAATGTCAGGCTGGTTTTTCTTGTTCAGTTTACACCAACTATCAAATGCACCTATAACAGATCGCCTTAAAGCTTCTAGATCGACATTATCCTCATCTTCCTCGTATTCATGATAATTATCCAATTCTACTCTAGCCTGTAATAAAGTATGAGAGTCGATATACTCAACAGCTCTTCTTCTGCTGATTCCTTGGATTACAACCTTTACTGCATTATCAGGCAATTTTATCAATGGCTGTACAATATTTGCTAGCACACCTACTTCATAAAGATCTTGTGGCTCTGGGTTATCAAGAGAGCCATCTTGCTGTGTCACAAGAAAAATCTTATTTTGGTGACTACTATTATTAATTGCATACTCTAACGCATTAATAGATTTTTCTCTGCCTATAAATAAAGGTACCGCTACACTTGGAAAAATTACTACATCTCTTAAAGGCAATACCGGAAATGTAGCAAAATTAGAGTCCATAGCATACTCAATGTTCATAATACATGCTTAAATTAACCATCAACCTCCTGCTACAATGTCACCCTTGTTGCCACAATTGATGACTACTTTTCCTGATTCCACCATTTCCTTAGTAACTACTATTGTACTACCTTCAAAACCCCCGTTTCCAACTTTATACATAACATCAAGCAAAAGTGACTCTAAAATAGCACGTAACATTCTTGCACCTGTTTTATAACTCATAGCTTTTTTAGCAATAGCTGATACTGAGCTATCTGAAAATTCAAGATTTACTTTACTAAACGCAAGTAATGCTTTGTACTGTTTTATTAGTGCATTCCTTGGCTCTATCAGTACATGTACTAAATCTTCGTGATCTAACTCATCTAAAACAGCAGTTATTGGAACACGCCCTACAAACTCCGGTATCAAACCGAATTTAATTAAATCTTCGGGTTGAACATCACGTAAAGTATTTTTTTTTCTTTGCTCTTTAGATTGACTGATATCTGCTCCAAAGCCAACTGACGTTCCTTTCTTTCTTGCTTCAATGATCTTGTCTAAACCTTCAAAAGCTCCCCCACAAATAAACAGTATATTATTAGTATCCACTTGTACAAATTCCTGTTGTGGGTGTTTCCGTCCTCCCTGTGGCGGAACGTAAGCAACTGTGCCTTCCATAATCTTAAGTAGAGCTTGCTGAACTCCTTCGCCTGAAACGTCACGTGTTATCGAAGTACCTTCAGATTTCCTTGTGATTTTATCTATTTCATCTATAAACACTATACCACGTTGTGCCTTTACAACATCATAATTTGCTGCTTGCAATAAACGCGATAACACGCTTTCCACATCATCACCTACATAACCTGCTTCAGTCAAAGTTGTTGCATCAGCCATCGCGAACGGCACATCTGAAACTTTAGCGAGTGTTTTGGCTAGCAAGGTTTTACCAGAACCAGTAGGACCAATGAGCATTACATTCGACTTTTCGATTTCAACATCGCTTATAGAGTGAAATTGTGCCATAGACTGACAATGGTTATACATTGCTACAGACAAAACATGTTGTGCGTGTTCTTGACCAACAACATGTTTACTAAGGAAATTTTTTATATCTTCAGGTTTTTTTAGTAGTAACTTCACATCAGACATACAATCTGAATTAAATGTCCCACTTTTCTTTTGGCTTATTGCTCTATGAGATAACTCTATGCACTCATTACAAATAAACACTTTCAAACCGTCTGAAGAATTAGTAATTAACTTATCTACTTCGTTTTGTGCTTTATTACAAAAAGAACAGTAGTGTAAATCATCATTGTTGTCCATCAACTCACCTTTTGTCCAACTCTAATACTTTCAATCTTAATATCCTTACGCTCAGCTATTACTCTGTCAACCAAGCCAATTTTCCTTGCTTCTTCAGGATCCATGAATTTATCTCTTTCCATCATTCTTTCAATTTGCTTCAGTGAACTTCCAGTATGCTTTTCATAAATCTGGTTTAGTTTTTTCTTAATTCGCAAAATTTCATTAGCATGTATTTCTATATCAGTTGCCTGACCCTGATAACCACCAGATGGCTGATGTATCATGATTCTTGAATGAGGCAGAGAGTAACGCTTACCTTCTGTGCCGGCTGCAAGCAACAGAGAGCCCATAGACGCAGCTTGACCTATACACAAAGTTGAAACATCTGGTTTTATATACTGCATTGTATCATAGATCGACAAACCAGCAGTTACAACGCCACCTGGCGAGTTAATATACATATAAATGTCTTTATCAGGGTTTTCCGATTCTAAAAATAAAAGCTGTGCTACTATTACACTGGCCATGTTGTCTTCAATAGGACCAGTTACAAAAATTATTCTTTCCTTCACTAACCTCGAATATATGTCATAGGCACGTTCACCACGGCTTGTTTGCTCAACTACAATTGGTATAAGAGTCATACCTTTTCCTACTAAATATTATCAAATAATTCCTTTAACCCTTTCACAGAAACAACCTGCTCTTCTTTATTAACTTTTTCTATTATATAATCTGTAATTTTACGTTCAAGAGCTTGCCCTCTAATTAACTCCTGAAATTGCCTGTTTGAGCTAAAATGTTTCAATACTCTATTAAGCGGTACATCTTTATTGACATACTGATTCAGAATAACATTTAAAACATCATTTTGAGTTAATGATATTTTATGTTCTGTACTGAACTTCATAAATAACATTGCAAGCTTTACTCGTCTTTCAGCTTCCTTAAAAGAGTCATCTTTAGAGTTCAACTCTCTTTCCACTCTCTGCTGTTCCTGTTTTACTACGTCTGTAGGCAAATCAAAGATGTAACTAGCATCCAAACAATCAAATAGCTCCTTTTTAATTAAGAGGTCTCCCATTTCTTTACATTGATTATCAATTACTTCTTTTGCATGATTTATTAGCGAAGAATAATCTTCAAAACCAATCTTCCTAGCTACTTCATCATCACTTCCAAAATCTTCGGCAATCTGGATGTCATTAACTCGGACAGAAAAAGTAGCCTCTTGTCCGGCAAGGGAAATTACCTGGTAATCCTCAGGAAACCTCAACTTAAAGCTTTTTGTTTCTCCTTTTTTCACGCCAATTAATTGATCTTCAAAACCATCGATAAATGCTCCGGATCCTAAATTAACAGCAAAATTTTTGCCACTTCCGCCTTGAAAGAGTTTCTTTCTAATCCGCCCTTCAAAGTCAATTGTCAGTTTATCCCCATTTTTCGCTTGATAAGAATCATCATCAACAGAGATAAGATTAGGAAATTTTGTTTTTATAGAATCAATAAATTCTTTTATGTCTCCCTCTTCGATTTTTGCCTCAACTTTCTTCAAACTTATTTTATCAAGATCTATTGTCGGCGCTTCTGGCATTGACTCAAAAGACAGCTTGTACACAAAATCGCCTTTTTCATCCTTTTTATCCAGATCTGGTAGTGATATAATATCAACCTTAGGATGAATGTGATACTTGACTTCAATTTTTTTCATTAAATCACTTGAGCAATAGTCAATCGTATTATTCACTACATGTTCCAAAACTTCACTTTTATAATTTTTAACAACAAGGTCGTAAGGCGTCTTCCCTGATCTAAATCCAGGCAATTTTGCATTCTTCGCTATCTCTTGTAATCTAGAATTCATCTTTTGTTCTATATAATCGCTACTAACTGTGATTTCATACTCATGCTTTAGTTTATCTACACTAAGCTTCTTATAGGTACATATATTACTTGATGTATCTACTTCGACTGCATTTTGAGGTATGTTACTAGACATCATAACCTATTTAATCAATGTTTTAATTTATATTTTTATAAAGCTATTTTACCAGAATCTCAGTGAAATACAATCCTTAAGAACGAGTTTTTACACAAACATTAGAGTATATTTAGTGATTATAAACCTTTTTTTAAATCTAGGTACATGATTTGAGTGCGGATAGAGGGACTTGAACCCCCACGAGCAAGCTCACCAGGACCTAAACCTGGCACGTCTACCAATTCCGCCATATCCGCAAGAATTTTTCAGTAACTTATAGTTAACATAAACTATTCCTATCACCCCATTATAAGTACCGTCTTAAAAAGACTCAAGGTCTAAAGTCTTACTTAATTTATAGTATTTACACAATTAAAAAAGCTTATTAACATTCCTTAATGAAAATTTTAAACCATGAAAATCAATAATGAGACTAATAACAAGCCTCTTACTTGGAATTTTTCTGATTACACAGAGTGGCTGTACACCACTTATAATAGGTAGCGTAGTGGCTACAGCAACGGCAACAGCAATAACAACACAAGATAAATCTTTGGGAAATATTGTTGATGATACAACTATGGTAATCAGAATTAATAAGGGACTTCTAAAGCATGGACTATTTTCATCTATAAAGGTTAAAGTAAGCGAAGGAAGAGTATTGCTCATTGGAAACGTTGATACCCCTGAAAAGCAACTCACAGCAGAGAAAATAGCTTGGCAACAAAAAGAAGTTAAAGAAGTAATAAATGAAATAAGAGTAACACCAATACAAACAACTTCCATGCTTGACACTACCGTAGATGGTATAATAACGGCGGAAATAAGAACAAGACTTTTAGGGAAAAGAAATATCAAATCAATTAATTATAGCGTTAATACGGTTGATAGAGTTGTTTATTTGATGGGTATAGCTCAAAATAAAGCGGAACTAAAAGCTGTAATAGCAATTGCAAGAAAGGTAAAAGGGGTAAAACAAGTTGTAAGTTATGTACGATATAGACATAGCAAATTACGCCATTAATGCAAATTTAGTTCCCAATGGCAATTTTATATCAAAGGTGATGTGCAAATGAGAGTAGCCTTTCAAATGGATGAAAATATAAACTTTGAAACTGACACCACATTTGCATTAATAAAGGAGGCACAAAGGAGGAAGCACGAAGTTTTCTTCTATGTCCCTAACAATTTAGCACTAAAGTTAAATCAGCCAATCGCTCTTGCTCAGAAAGTCAGTGTTGACGATTTTAGTTTCATCTCTAAAAAAGATGTAACCATCAATTTGAGTGAAATGGATATTGTATTTATCAGACAGGATCCACCCTTTGATGTGCGTTATATTACAACCACCTATATTTTAGAAAAAACTAGCGCATTGGTAATTAATAATCCAACGGAGATAAGAAACTGTCCCGAAAAACTAATTGCTTCACTGTTTCCAGAACTAACTCTACCAACTTTAATTACTGAGAATGTATCGATGATTAGAGATTTTTACCATGATTACAGAGATATTATTCTGAAACCATTGTATAGCTATGGAGGAAACGATGTAATAAGAATACAAGATGGAAACAATATTCAAGTAGTAGTTGAATTCATGATCGCAAAATATGAGTGTCCTGTAATTGCACAAGCATTTTGCAAAAATATAGACAAAGATAAAAGAATATTATTACTTGATGGCCAACCAATTGGAATAATGAAACGAGTTCCAAGAGATGGAGAGATCAGAACAAACTTGCGGCTCGGAGCAAGCTTTGAACCTGCTCAGATGAACGACAGAGATAATGAAATATGCAATAAAATTGGTCCTGAATTAAAGAAAAGAGGGCTAATATTTGTTGGTATTGACATTATAGGTGAATTCCTTCTCGAAATTAACACGACTTCACCTACGGGAGTAGTTTACGTCAACAAATTATATAATACATTGCTAGAAAAAAATCTTTGGGATACATTCGAAGAAAAAGCAAGCAGCCATATCCGTCAGCTAAATTCTTGAGCTATTACCTTAATAAATTTAGTAACCTCATTCCTTATTCTTGTTCTCTTAGTATTATTAGCCATATCACGCAATTTTTGACAATTTTGTAATAGATCGACTAGCAACTCTCTTAAATTTTTTTTCACTTCACTGTTTTGCTCAACTATTACAGCTGCCACTGAATCTTCGATATATTTTGCGTTATAGAATTGATGACTATCTTTTGAGTGAGGATAAGGAATATATATAGCGGGGCGCTCAGCAAGAGTGATTTCCGCTATTGAGGTTGCTCCTGCTCTGCTAATTATCAAATGAGCACTTACTAACCTATTTTCCATATCGTCAAAAAACTCACTTAATTCACAATAGATCCTTTCACTCTCATATAGGCCCCTAACTCTGTCCATATTTTTCTTTGTGCATTGCTGCGTCACTCTAATCTTCCCTTTCATTTCAGTAGGCAGACTACAAATTACGTCACTCACTATATTATCAAAAAAATTTGCACCTTGACTACCTGCTATTATTAATATGTTTAGGGTTTTCTCAGTACAAGAATAGCCTTGCGCCTTTATATTAACGAAATTCCCTGTAAAAACACATTTACTGTTTCTCGCATATTTAGTTTCTGGAAAGCTAGTTGCAATTAATTTAGCATTTTTGGAAAAGAATCTGTTTACTCTCCCTAAAACTGTATTTTGTTCATGCAAAATTATAGGTATAGAGAGAGTCTTTGCTGCAAGAAGAGTTGGAAAAGAAGCATAGCTACCAAAACCAATGACTAGTTTTGGTTTCAATTTTCTTATTTGATACAGTGCTAACACACAACCACATATCAAAAAAAGAAAAAACTTAAATTTATTGCTGCTTGACTTACATAACGGCAGAGTATAACTCTCCATGTCAGTATTTTTATCCATTTTTTTATCAGTAAATAATGTGCTATTATATCCTTGTATCTTTAGTGCTCCTGCTAAGGTTATAGCTGGAAAATGTGTCGGCCTGTACCACCTGTTGCTAGAATGATATCCATCTGTGCATAGCAAATTAATACTAGATTGTTAACCATTACTTAACAATTTGCACGTAAAATTTTACTAAGCTTTATGGCAGGGAATCAAAAATGTCTGAAAACAATAGTAAAAAAGAATCTAACGTGAAAAGTAAGCCTCAAGAACAAGGAAAAGGCAAAAGCGGGAGTTTTGTAGGAATGTTAAAAGATATAATAAAATCTCTCTTCGATTCGGTCGTTGATCTACCTCAGCAAGGGCAATGTAAAAATTATAATCAGCAAGAGAGTAAAGATATGAGTACTGAAACAACAGTCAAGCAAAGGGGTAAAAAAAATCCAGAGGATCTTAATCAAAAGCAAGTGAAAAAAGCAGCTGAAGGGTTCAAAGAAAGGTTACAGAAATCTGGTGCTGGTAATCAACCTGTCGGAATTGAAGTACCCAGTCAAGCTACAACTCAAGATATTGATGATGTTAAAGCAATGAGACGCTAATTCAACTGTTTAACGACTCATCGTCCGCTGCAAGAACCGATTCGTGTATCATTTCTGAAATGGTCGGATGAGGAAAGATCGTAGACTTTATGTCGGAGTCTGTTCCTTCCAGCTGCTTTGCAAGAGCAAAATTGCTAATTAACTCTGTTACTTCTGCTCCTATCATGTGAGCGCCAAGAAGTTCTCCTGTTTTGTTATTAACCACTGTTTTTACTAACCCTTCGGTTTCACCGAGTGCAATGGACTTACCATTAAAATTAGCATGAAATTTTCCTATTTTTATATTATATCCATTTTTTATTGCCTGTTCTTCAGTAAGGCCAATACTTGCTATTTGCGGGTGAGAGTAAGTGCAATTTGGTATGCACTCTTTTTTTAACTTATAAGGACTTTTGTCAGCAATCTTTTCAACGCAGATTACAGCTTCGTGACTTGCCTTATGCGCTAAACATGGCGGGCCAGCTACATCACCTATTGCATACACGTTAGGTTCACTCGTTTCATACCATTCATTCGTTTCAATAAAACCAGAAGAGCTTAATTTAATTTTTGTATTTTCTGACCATATATTTTCAGTGTTTGCCTGAACGCCAACTGCAACAATTACTCTATCGAATTCTTTGCTCTCACCACTACTTAGTTGCACTTGAGTAGAGCCTTTATTTTTAGTAAAAGTTTTTACACTATTGTTTGTATATATCTTTATTCCCTGTCTTGTAAGTATTTCTTGCGCTAAATTTGAAATCTCTCTATCTTCCAGCGGTAAAATAGTGTCTTTTACTTCTACAATTGTTACTTCAACTCCCAAAGTACTATAAAAACTTGCAAATTCTACTCCGATTGCACCAGATCCTATAATTAGTAGCGATTTTGGCAGTTTATCTGGAGTCATAGCATGCTGTGCATTCCATATTAAATCTCCATCTATCTCTATTCCAGGCAAATTTCGTGCTCTCACACCTGTTGCTAAAATAATATGCTTGGAAACAATTTCTTGTTCCTCCTTACTATTGAAGATTTTTATAGTATGGTTACCCGCAAGTTTACCAAGTCCTTGGTGAATTTTGATGTTATTCTTCTTCATCAAATACGCAATACCTTTTGATAACTTATCAACAACGTTTCTTGAGTATTTCACTATCGACTGAATATCAAAGCTTGTATCTTTTACTTTTATACCAAATTCCTCTGATCTTCTTATTAGCCTATAAATTTCAGATACTCTAAGCAGAGATTTTGTTGGTATACACCCCCAATTTAAGCATATACCACCTAAATTCTTCTCTTTTTCAATAATGGCAGTTTTAAACCCAAACTGCGCTGCTCTAATTGCTGCTATATAACCACCAGGACCGCTACCTATAACCGTAACATCATACTCACTCATCAGTTTTCTTTGTATTAAAAAAGACTATATATAACAGACGGAACCTATATAATCAACGGCGTTATCTCTGTCATGCAAGTAGCGGACACTGGAATCCAGTCCTCATTTAATCTATTGAAAACTTTGTGTTTTTACATAAGACTACTTTTATGTTCACCAACCTAATAAAATTCCTGGATGCCAGTGTTAGCTACTTGCATGACACCTTAGTGGTAGGCTCAAATTACAATGTTCGTACAGTTGTGCGTCAAGCGCTGGAATGATACCTTCCTATCCGGTTCATAAATTGTAACTAGCTATAAATATTTAAGAAATTTACCGAATGAAAAAAGGCAAAAGAAACCCCGTTAGCTAGTTATTCACTATCTATCTTTTAAATTGGCGTTTTTTATTGTCTTAAACGCTTTAACAAGCGCATTTTAGCTTATATTAGGTAAAAACCTTGAAAGTTTGTAAAGACATGAGGTGCACATAGTGCAAAAAATTAAACATAAGACGCCAAGTACATTGAGTTTTTTGTCATTTAATCTGCGCAGACTGAAGATAAATAATAGCTTCAGTCTTATTATAAGGATAACGGCGAAGGTTGTCAAGTAGTTTTTTGTTTCTATTGGAGACAGTTGTTGTATGCCTAGCGCACTACCAAAAGCTGTTTTTTATGCAAGAAGTCTATCAGTGAGTTAACAAAAAAACTGCTTGTAACTAGTTGTTAATACTATATAATGTATTATTTCTAATAAAGTTTAAATTGAAGGGCACATTGCATGAATAATAATTATCCAACAGCAAATCTACCAATTAGTATCAGAAAACTATCGTCAAACAAGTTCATAGAAGATATATGTCAAGGCCAGTTTGAAGATCAAAGTAACATTTTATTTGAAGATTCTTTTATTAATAAAATTAAGGAAGGAGATGTAGTAGAAGGTGTCATTACACGAGTAAATCCTAATGACATC
>NZ_JBFTEN010000062.1:0-306 GCF_041154185.1 Wolbachia endosymbiont of Tettigetta isshikii
TTCTCCTGTTTGTGAATTGCAACGACATTTTTAAATTTTCCGATGTCAATGCCAATAAAATTTTGATAAGATGTAACCATAATAAACCTCGATAGTTTTGTTAATTTAAGATTGTAAACGGGTGAATATATATATGTCCCAAACAACTATTCAAACGTATCGGGAGATAGGGCTAGTGTACCTTGATAAGAACGTTTGTAATACCAATTTTTTCTCGGTCGCACACGCCCATGATAACTCTATTCCTATAGTGAGTAGGGTTATCTTTCTCTCTTATCTCTTTTATATCACGTTTTTAACTTACAA
>NZ_JBFTEN010000007.1:0-41426 GCF_041154185.1 Wolbachia endosymbiont of Tettigetta isshikii
ATAAATATTTAAGAAATTTACCAGATGGAGAAAAAGGCAAAAGAATCCAGTAGTAGAAGTTGCTTACTCTCTAATCCTACAAATTGGCGTACTATACTGTCTTGAACGACTTATAAGCGCGTTTCAGCTTGTATAGGCAAAAACCTAGAAGTCTAGGTGAAATTAATAAAGACGTGAGGTGCACATAGTGCGAAAAATTAAACATGAGACGCCAACCGTGATACTTTCATCGTTTAATCTGCACAGATTGAAGCTAAATGAATAGCTCCAATACTATAATTGGAGAACCTGAGGAATTTGTCAAGTAGTTTTTTTGTTTCTATGAGGTAGCTTTTTTCCACTGTTATCTACTTAGATGACAGCAGATCACCTCTTCACAAAGATTTTGTCGGCAATACGCATATCAATTATGCTCCAATCACTGAAAGTAAAATCAGTTGTGTTTTGCAGGTGGGTTAGATAATCCAATGCGCTATGGGGATTATCTTCAGGCAGTTTTACTGTAGAAACGTTATCAAGCATGATGTTCCATCTTCTATTTCCTACATAAACACAAGAAGAAATGTAGCCACTCAATTGAGTTTTGCTTCCTAGTATGTCTTTAACAAATTTTAGGTTCGATAACGAGTTTTGTCCTGTAATTACAACAAGATTATCTATCGGATAGTCGTCTGTAATCACTTTACCTTCGGAATCGATTACTGAAGTCCTGTTGCCATCTTTCCAGAGAGCAAACGGTTTATGTTCATCTATGTTAATATATAAGGTGTTGGGCAAAGTTCTATAAATTCTTACGTGTTTTATCCATTTGCTTACGGACTGTATGCTATCAGCAAGTCTTGAAAGTGATACACACATAATCGGTTGCGTTTTATCTACCAAACCTAGAATGTCCTTTTCGTTTGTGAATTTATTGCCAGTTACAACTACTTCATCGATTGAAAACCCACCGCTGAGTAACAAACTAGATAAGCGATCATTACACCAAGTAAGGTAATAATTAAATCGACTTGTGATTTTATCAAACGAGCTATAGAGTACTAGCGTAAGAAAGAGTGCTATTATAATAACCAAAGCACACTTACGCAGGAAACTCCTTTGGCTTCTAGTAACATTGCTCAGCATTTACTTGGTCTCTAATACTTTTGTGTTGCAAACTATCTTCAACGATAATTTTAACTAATTCATTAAAATCAATTCCTTTTGTCAATTTTGCAATTTCTGGCACTAACGATAACTCAGTAAAGCCAGGGTGTATATTGATCTCAAGCATTTTTAGAGTGTTATCCTTAGTGTTATAACGAAAATCTGAACGAGAGATAGTTTTACATCCTAAAAATCGATGAACTTTCAATGCATATTCCAAGGTCATTTTATATATATCGTCAGGAATTTCAGCAGGAAATATATGCTCTACAAGCCCATCTGTATACTTTGCCTCATAATCATAGAATTTATTTTTTGGCCTTATTTCCATAGTGCAAATCGCCTCATCTAGCAATACAACAGTTTGTAACTCTACACCAGGTATATACTCTTCTATGATCATCAAGTCTCTTGAATAGTCTTTTGTCATCCAAGTAGCTGACACTGAAATCCATTTTTCTTTTTCATGGTCAAGCGCTGGAATGACACTAAACACGTTTTTTAATTTTAAGTAATCCTCATGCGAGAAAATTATGTGTACTCCAATGCTTGAGCCTTCATTGATCGGTTTTAAGACGTACGGATATTCAATTTTAATGTTGTTTTTTAGTACATCTTCTCGACTAATTATGTAACCTTTTGAGATGTCAATACCGAGCGATTGGAATATATGCTTGGACATTGCTTTATCCATAGCAATAGCTGAAGCCATGACTCCTGAGTGTGTATACTTTATACCTAAAATTTCCAATAAACCTTGAATACAACCATCTTCGCCATAATGTCCATGCAGAGCAATAAGAGCAAGATAAGGATTAATTTCTTTAAGCTTTTCAGCGATGTTGCTGTCAACATCTATTTCTGTTGTATTATATGAAAGGCTGTCAAGCTCCCTTTTTACTGCTTTTCCACTCATCAGTGATATTTCCCTTTCACGAGAGAATCCACCAGTCAGAATTGCTATAGTTGGAAACATAAGCACTCTATGTTTTACTATATAGTATACATAAAAGATGCTCTTACCTTCAATAGAAACCTACTGCTATAGCTAAAGTAATTTAGATTTACCGATGATTTGACAAATCTCCTTTCTACTACGCTTTAACGGATTAGTTGGTGTTGAATAATATTAAAAACACAAACAGCACAACCACTACCAGCAATCAAGAGCAACAACCGTGAAAGTTTCCTTTTCCTTCAGTAGCATTATTCTAGATTTTCACCAAAATAAGCTGCTTTGTCTTTTTTTTCTTTATACTCTTCTGCTTCATCCAGAGGTTGTTTTTTAGCCGTAATATTTGGCCACTTTTGCGAGTATTCTACGTTTATATTGTAGAATGATTTGAAGGTTTTTTGTTCACTGTTCAATAACTTTTCATCTAGTTCCAAAACGTCTTTTATAAAATCGTCAGTTACAATTGCATCTACCGGACATTCGGGTATGCACACTCCGCAATCAATACATTCATCTGGATTAATCACGAGCATATTTTTGCCTTCATAAAAGCAGTCAACAGGACACACTTCTACACAATCTGTATATTTACATTTTATGCATTTATCCGTAACAAAATGCGTCATAAAACACTGTATATTTATATTATCTTTGGTACACTAAGTTAATAAGAAATTCAAGCCCTTTATGCAGATAAATAAATTGAGCAATGAAGAATTAGAGATATGGTTGAGCCTAGCTAGAGCTTTAGGACCAACAAAGTTTTCTAGTGTAATAAGAGCGTGTGGGTCACTGGATGAAGCGTTAAAATATCTCGATGGGCTCACTAAAAATAAAAAGGTATATAGCATTCAAGATGCACGAAAAGAAATCAATAATGCAAGGAAAATTGGAGCCAAAATCATAGCTGCATGTGATCCAGATTACCCTAACATTTTAAGAAATATACCTGGTTGTCCTTCCGTAATAACTGCACTTGGTGATGTGTCGTTATTAAGTCGTGAGATAATTGCAATAATCGGCGGGCGCAACTCTTCAGTCAGTGGAAGAAATTTTGCCAGCAAGCTGGCACTTGATTTGAGTGAAGCGGGGTTCATTGTTGTTTCTGGGCTTGCAAGGGGGATCGACACTGCAGCGAACAGCGTAATATACAAAAATCACCCTACAATTGCTGTTACAGCGAGTGGAATTGATGTAGTGTACCAAAGAGAAAATTCTGATCTATACAAGAAAATCAGTGAAGATGGTGGGCTAGTAATTACTGAGCTTCCATTTGCAACTAAACCAAAGCCTCAGTATTTTCCTCAAAGGAATCCAATTATATCTGGTTTATCACTAGGTGTGACAGTGATTGAAGCATCGAAAAGTTCCGGTTCTTTAATAACAGCAAATTTTGCTTTGGATCAAGGAAGAGAGGTATTTGCAGTTTCTGGTTTCCATTTGGATTTGTGCTCTAGTGGTAGCAATTATTTAATTAAGAACGGTGCTAAACTCATCGAATCCGCTGACGATATAATAGAGAGTATTAGGTTTAGTTTACCTCCTCGGCAAAAGAGCCTATTTGATGTTGAGCACGTTAACAAGGAGAGTGGGAAACAGGGAAAATTGCAACAAGCAAAGTCCGTCATAGTGAGTCATATCAACTCTGTACACATTGATATAGATGAGCTCATCTTAACAAGTGGACTGCCCACAAACCTGGCTTTAATGGCTCTTTTAGAACTGGAGCTGGAAAGTAAAATAGAGCGATCACCAGAGAATAATGTGTCAATAGTTTTCTGATTGCTCTAGCTACAAAACTTCACTTTCTTCTATGCAGTGAGCCAAGTCAAGAAAGGTGAATCTGTCTCTTGTTGCAAATGCAAAATCTACTACTTTGCAATATTGTTCTTGGTTCCAGCCCAAATGCTCTGGTAAGTGTGGAATTGATAAATCTTCAAATATTTCCTGTAGGTGTCTTGCAGGTAACAAATTTTGCTTAATTAAGCTGGAAATATTATTCCATTCCTTATGAATGATCCCTCCAATTTTTTGCTGCAGAATTTTTTTCTGCTCTAGAATTTTTGTAAATTCGGTATTACCAAAACACTCAGTCACACGCTTTACATCTGAAGTGATTGGTTTAATGGTAGGATCTTGTATTGATAATATCTTTTCCTGCAAATTAGCCATGGTAAGCGTTGTAACAGCAATTTTTTCGCCATGTAGTGAAGAATAATCTTTTGTTACCATTTCCATTGCATGAGCTATCATATGCTCTCCTTGGCTCGCAGAATGGCTGCCTTCTGATATCACCATTCCAAGTCCTGAGATTAGTAAGGCTTCCATAAGTAATAAGACCACTTTTTTACTTCTTTTTGCAAGCGCTAGATGTTCTCTGAGCAAGATTTGCTCCAAATCACGAACAAGTGTGAAAGGTAATGCATTATATTCTGTACCAAGTAGCAGATGAGATAGTAGCCAATCGGCCTCTACTGTTGAACGACAGATAAAATCCGCAAATCCGCTTAATGTAAGGCGCAGTGGTGCGTCGGCGATTATATTGATGTCGATGTATACTGCCTTGGGGAGATGTGCTACGAATGATTTTTTATGCCCATCTACTAATATTGAAGCGTTTGCAGAGGTATAGCCGTTCATAGAAGCTGCTGTTGGGAACGATATGTAATCTTTTTTCTCGAGGTAGCTTGCATATTTGCAAATATCGTTAACAGTGCCAGCACCGAATGCGACTATTAGATCACTATCTTTTGCTTTGTTCCTAACTAGATTGACGGTTTCGAGAGAAGCAACACTGTCTGGTATCATTTCTCTACCTGATGTCATTCCAGTACTTGACACTGGAATCCATACTTCTTTTTTTTGGATCCCAGTGTCGGAGCACTGGGATGACAGAATTTTGGAAGCATCCGAGATGAAATAGGATTTTGCAAGATGCCTAATGGTATTAATAGGAACAATTAGGTGAGAAATTTTATTAAGTACGTTTTTATTCAAAAGCTCTGCTGTATTCTCATCTGCAACTAAGAAAATATCATTTTCGTGTTGTGTGCATATTTCATAGATATCGTCAACGAGGTGATGATCTACTATTACTTCCCTTATAAGAGTTTGCTTGGCTTGGTGTAATATTTGTTTTAAATAATGCATAAGATGTCTACAATATAGTAATATCAGTATTTCAAGGTTGATATGAAGATTGACCCTGTAGAACTAACTAAGAAATTGATTTCTTTTAAGAGTATAACACCAAAGGATGGTGGAGCAATAGAACACATAGAGGCAATTCTCAAGAAAAGTGGTTTTGACTGTAGGATTTTAGAGTTTGGTGATAGTAGAACTAGAGTTAAAAATCTTTATGCGAAATATATAAATGGGGTGCCAAACTTATGTTTTGCTGGCCATGTTGATGTTGTAACACCAGGTCAATTGAAGGATTGGCAGTTCGATCCGTTTAAGCCGGAAGTGAGAGGCGGAATGTTGTATGGAAGAGGAGCAGCTGACATGAAAAGCGGAGTAGCCGCATTTATTACCTCCATGGTAAATTTAATTGAGGAAAAGTTTCAATTCAATGGTTCAATAAGTGCATTGATTACCAGCGCTAAAGAGAGTACGGAAGAATATGGAACAAAGGCAGTTTTAGAATGGATGGAAAGTAAGCAAAAAAAGATAGATTATTGCATAGTTGCTGAGCCAACCACTAGCGAAAAACTGGGTGATACTATAAAGATAGGCAGAAGAGGATCCGCAACATTCAAGTTAATTTGCTATGGAAGACAAGGGCACGTTGCCTACCCAGATTTTGCGGATAATCCAATACATAAGATGATGTCGATATTAGATAAGGTGAAAAATACTACTTTTGATCATGGTAATAGATATTTTCAGCCTTCAAACTGCGAGATTACTACTATTGATATTAAAAACGATACTGACAATCTAATACCTGGTTCAATAACTGCAAGTTTCAACATTCGATACAACAATATGCAAACACCTGGCGGTTTATATAAGTTGATCGATGAAATATGCTCAAGTGTGACCAACGATTATAAACTCTCTATGCATAGCAGCAGGGGCGCTTTTCTCTCTACTCCCGATAGGGACACTGATATTATGCTTGATGCAATAAATAAAGTTACCAATATCGACGCTGTGCTGAGCACAAGCGGCGGAACATCTGATGCTGCATTTATCAAAGATGTTTGTCCAGTGATTGAATTTGGTATGGTCAACAAAACTGCACATCAGGTAAATGAATGCGTGTCAGTGGACG
This sequence comes from Wolbachia endosymbiont of Tettigetta isshikii, assembly GCF_041154185.1. Classification (NCBI taxonomy): domain Bacteria; kingdom Pseudomonadati; phylum Pseudomonadota; class Alphaproteobacteria; order Rickettsiales; family Anaplasmataceae; genus Wolbachia; species Wolbachia endosymbiont of Tettigetta isshikii. The sequence continues at coordinate 6,378 of NZ_JBFTEN010000007.1, forward strand.
ATATACACAAATTGACAGCTATATATAAGGAATTTATAAAAAATTATTTCTACCACACTAATAAGATATTAAATCAGATCAATGTAATTGGTAATATACCTGACGGTCCATTGTTATCTTGAAGTGCAAGTAGCCGACTGGCATTTAGATTTCTTTAGCCATAAAAACAGAACTAAAAAAACTACTTGACAACCTTCACTGTTACCCTTATCATAATAACAAGGGTATTTCTGACTCAAAACTTATTTTTGATCTGCAGGCTCAATCACAAAATTCAGTAAAAAACTCAGGGTATTTTTGGCGGATTGTATTAAATTATAGCGGCTGCATGTCTTTTTCATTTTTTCTATATTCAGCCAAATCACGCTTGAACTAAGCGTCAGCAAATTATTATAGCGCCAATTTAAAGTATTATAGAGTCAAAACTCGCCACTAGGGATTTTTTCGCCTTTTTTTCTCGTCTGGTAAATTTCTTAATGTTTATAGCTAGTTGCAATCTATGAACGAACATTTGTTTTTACAACAAGTGGTGTCATCCCAGCGCGTGACGCTAAAATTCTGGAATTTTATCAAGTAGGTAAGCATAAAAGTTATGTTAAAATGCACCATTTTTATGGAAAACTGGATCCCAATGTCGAAGCACTGGGATGACACCGTCTGTTGCGCAGATTACCTGCTAATTGCAATGTTCGTACAGTTGTGCGTCACGCGCTGGAATGACAGAAGAATAGACTACTTGGGGCACCCTGCTGTAGACCCAAAACAATGTTCGTGCAACTTGCGTGGTGCTCGAAATTCAAGAATTTTTAGAAGAAAAAGAGGCAGACTTAGCCTACCTCTTTGTTTTACTTAAGCTGACTGCTTATTATTGTCCTTTTCCTTGTTGAGCAAGTGTAACAAAAGAAAGTTTGCCTAAATAAGTGTTAATCTCATCACTAGATTGTTTTAACCCTAATGCTTCCAATTCCTTATCTTTACTAGTCACCTGAGCATATTTACCTCCGTCGCCTTTCACTTCTAGTGAATATGTCTTGAAGAGTAAAGTATTACCTTGCTCCTCGTCAAACTGATCACCAACAATAATACGGTAGTTCTTGTTTCTCAAGTTGAAGTCTATATAATATTGACTTGGCTTAGCATTACCATCTTTAACTTGGTTATTTTTCTTCATTTCCTCATATACATCTCTTCTTACTGACAACCCATCCTTAGTAACCTTCGGAGCTTTCTCCTCAGATACTTCATTATTTTTAATGATGGCATATACTGCTAAACCAATTAGTGCAACAGTAACAGTTGCTAATATACCCATTCCAAGTGATGTAGCTGCAAAAGCTACAAGTGGAGCTAGAACTGGATATGAAGATGCCCAATATGGTGATAAAAGTGCTGCCGCTGCGCCTATGACATACAGAGAAGTAAGTGCAACAAGTGCAGTGTTCATTTTGTGGAATTGACCACAATTGTTTTTGAAAATTGGCATAGCTACCTCTTTAATAAATTATTAATATACTTAAAATTATATGTAAAAAATCACCTCGGTCAAGAATTTTTTGATGTAAAAATCAACTGATAGGTAACATTTGCATAAACTACCTACCACTTGAGCCAAAACCCCCCGCATTTCGGTCAGTTTCTTCTACGTAGAATTTTTTTGTATCATCCCAAATCACCTGAGACACAGCAGTAACAAGGATTTGTGCGATTCTATCTCCCCTTTTTATTTCATATGGTTGATTGCTGAAATTAATCAAGCAAACTTTAACCTCACCTCGATAATCAGAATCTATAGTACCAGGAGAATTTAAGACAGTGATCCCATGTTTCTCAGCAAGGCCAGAACGCGGGCGGACTTGTCCCTCAAACCCACTTGGTATTGCAATTATAATTCCAGTTGGAATAAGTAGCCTTTCAAGCGTATTTAAAATAGCAGAGTCATTCAGCGCAGCATAAAGATCCATACCAGCGCTCTGCGTAGTTGCGTAACACGGAAGAGGCAGATCTTCTCCATGTGATAATCTTTTTACTTCTACTTTCATGTTACTTCTTTGCACTTTATCTATCAAAGTTTAAATTATAGCACATAAATTGTATCTGCAAAAGTATAAACAACATCTTTCGGTGCTTGATATGAAAGCTACAATTTGTGCCACAGTTTAGCTCTAATATCTCAAGTGTCAGCCATTTGCAGTGCATGTTGAAAGATCATTTTATGATCTAAATCAGTTCTTTTACAGATGACCTCTAATCTTATCAACCTTTCTAAGATCCTTCTGAGTTCTAAAAGTTGAAAATTTTTCAAATGAAGCTTGAAACTTTGCAACTGCTTGAAGAACAATGGGGGACTCAGCTGATCAATTGCAGCCTGTTCGCTCATTCCACTTTGTATCGACAGCAAAACGGTTTCAAGGCGCAGGAAATAATTTGATATAATACGAATTAACGCTATCGGTGAAAAATTCTCCTGTAATATCAGTGTATCGGAAATTTTGATGAAATTTGCCATATCTTTATTTGCTATAGCAGAGCACAGGTTATCAAGTGTAACATAATCATTGCTAGAAGCTGAAAGGCACAGTTCTACATCAGCAGGTTTAAGATCCTTTCTCTCTCCTAGGTACAAAACTAATTTCTCAAGTTCTGAGTATATAGGTAGCTTGCTAAGATTAAAGTAAGATTGCAAATGGTAGATTACCTCGTTTGTGTATTTTATGTCATTTTGTTTCAAGTAACTGGATACAATGTCGTAAAGATTACTACCACTATCTTTATAGCAAGCAATTACGCCAAAAATTTTTGAGCTTTCCATATAACTTTTAGTTGCAGAACTATATGGTAGATCATTTGCTATCATCATTACGTAATGATCATTTGTATTATGATCCAATACGCTTTTTAACTCTTTAGATATACTCACACTTACATTTATCAGCTTAACTAATTTCTTGTTAGCAAACATCGAAACGTTTGCTAACTCAGAAAGTAATAAACCAGGTGACTTATTCACTGTTGCAAAGTCCATCACCTGAACTGAATACTCACCTAAAATGGCAATTATCTCCTGTACGAAAAAATCAATCCTACTATTATCGCTCCCATGAATTAACACACCACTTAAAGTATCAGGTTTCTCTAGAAATTTTTTGATCTTAGATGGTGTAACTTTCATACGCTCTATATCATCTCATTTGATTATATATGATTAGATCGTTAACACCTAGAGTGAAGTTAAGCTAATCTACTTAATATCAACTTCATAAAATAAGTGATAATTAAGTATGCAGCTGCAATAAGTATAATTGCAGGTCCTGTTAATAAGTCGAAACTTGCAGATAATATAAGACCTGATATTCCAGAGATCACAGAAAAAACCGTTGCAATGATAACCATCTGCATTGGAGTTTTTGAGATAAGCCTTGCAGATGCAGCCGGTATTAACAAAAATGCAGCAATGAGTAATATTCCTATTAATTGAGCAGAAACTGCTATAAATATGGCGAGAGTAATTAAAAATTCTAGCCTGACTAAATTCACGTTAACCTTTTCAACTGTTGCTAAATCTTGGTTGATTGAAATTATTAGCCAGTAGCGCCATCTAAATGCTAATATCAAAGTAACCACTACTGAAGTTAAAAAAATCAATACTATGTCACTCTGCTCCAGTGTTAATATGTCGCCAAATAGCGAGCTAATAATGCTGCTATTTCTTGATGGAAGAAAGGATATCAGTATTAAACTTGATGATAAAACTACGTTAGTAACGATATTTAATATCGTATCAACAGAATACAACCTATCAAAATTAAGGGAAATCAGTATTGCAAAAGCAATTGCTATAAACATTATGCTGATTGAGGGAGTAGTCTTAAAAATTAAAGCCAGTGCAACGCCAAGCAACGAAGAATGAGACAAGCTATCACCCAGGTATGATAATCTCTGCCATATCATAAATGACCCCAGTGCACCTGTCACAAGGCCAATTATAACTATCGCAATCAGGCTGTTGATGAAAAAGTCCTGTGAAAACATTTCAAGCATGCTATATGGCTCTTAAGTAAGTGACAACAAACCTGTCTTCTGATATCAGAACATTATGGGTTCTGCATGCAGAACCCGTTGTCATAAATTCAAAACTTAAACGTTTTTGCTCCATGAGATAGGATTTCACCGAAGAATTTAATGCATTGCGTGTTTTACCTGTACCTATCAACAAAATTTCTATTTCCTCTGTTAAAAAAGATTTAAAATGCTCCTTACTATTTATATCACTTTCTTTTAATTCAATCACCTTTTCGGGAAAAATTATAATTGAGCTATGATATTCTTGATCATTCACCAAAAATTTTCCTTTTCCGTAACTGCCTATAAAGTTTTTATTCGTAGAAGCTAAAGGAATTATTTCCATAAATCAAGTTATTAATTGAGTGTCACATACCCACCATTCTGGCTGCTTTTCTTTGATATTCGCTGCAGCAGCTTTTGCATTCTCTTCATTATCGAATATCCCAAAACACGCTACACCACTGCCTGACATGCGAGACAGTATAGAGCCTTTTTGTGACTCTAGTGCTAGTATCACATCTTCAATTTCAGGCACAAGACTTACTGCTATCTCTTGAAGATCGTTTTTCGTCTCTTTGAGAAGCTTCAGTAGATCCTCCTCAGCATCACCACTCCATTCAATTCGTTTTGAAAAATCCCCTTTATATTTGGAAAATACCTCTGGTGTGCTCAAAAACTTTTTTTTCGGTTTTACAAGTACTATATTTGTTGATAAAGAGAATTTTTTTATGAGACACAACTCTTCACCGATACCTCTAACCAAAACCGGCTTACTATCTATACTTGCAGGAACATCAGCACCAACGCTTAAAGCTATTTCATTTAAGATTGATCTATCAATTTCCCATAATTTCCCTAGTGTACGTATTATAGCCCCAGTATCTGAGGAGCCACTACCCAAACCCGCAGCAATTGGTATATTTTTCACAACCTTTACAATGACTTTAGTTCGCACAGGAGCATATCTAAGCAATAGATTAACTGCTCTCATTACGGTGTTGTACCTGTTATTTATTCTAAGTTTAGAATTTACAAATTCAACTATAGAGTTATCATATCTGAAATCCTTTTCACCTACCTTTATTTCCAAAAAATTGGAAAGATTGGCAAAAACAAATAAGCCTTCAATTAAGTGATACCCTATTTCTTCTTTCCCTACAACATGCAAAAAAAGGTTAACTTTTGCAGGAGCCTTTACACAAAAACTTTTCATTTGTATATCTTCACTAATACTACTTTCACAGTATATTTTATAATGCCATTTTAGTCAAATTTTATACGATTTTTACATTTTTGATGAGATTAAATGCAATAAATCCTAGCCTCTCTGTGTGGGTAAACGCGTCTGCTGGCACAGGCAAAACCAAAATCTTAATAGATAGAGTATTAAGACTTTTATTGGAAAACAAAAGAAATATTCTCTGCTTAACATTTACCAATGCTGCAGCAAACGAAATGGAAAGTCGGATTCACAGTACACTCAGTAAGTGGGCAATATGCTCAGGAAGTGTGCTGGCAGCAGACTTAGAACAATTGGGTCTCTCTTTAATGTCATCCCAAACGTCATCTCATCCTTCGGCATCATCCCAGCATCCCCCTTTGTCATCCCAGTGCTCGACACTGGGATCTAGAGAAAACGAAGGTCAAGCAAGAAGGCTTTTCTCTGAACTGGAAAATCTTGGTTTGACTATACAAACCATACATGCTTTTTGTTACAAATTAATTTCTAGCTTCCCTGTGGAAGCTGGCATCGCTCCAAATTGTACGCTGAGCGAATGCAAAGAATTACATTCCATCGTATTTGACAAAACGCTTCATAACGAAACTGTGCAGGATGATATTAACCTTATCGCAGCCGAGGTTGATGAAAACAAACTACGCGACCTGCTTTATACTTTATTCGTAAAAAGACCGTTGTCGGCAGATGATTTGGAGTATATTAAAGATAAGCTGAGTGCCCCAGATGAAATTCATTGGTTACAGAGTGAAACAATTGAGCACGTAGAAAGACTAGCTGAGATACTAAGTGAGGGAAGCAAAAGAGATCAAAGTTACAGTACAATGCTCTACGACTTGTGTAAACCACCTGTCACTCCAGCGCGTGACGCTGGAAGCCAGAAAAAAAGAAATATGGACCCCAGTGTCAGCTACTTGGATGACACCAATATAGGAACTCTAACCAAAGTATTTCTAAAATCAGAATCAAACGAAAAAAAAAGCATATCATCCATCATAACAAAGGGAACTTTGGAAAAATTCAAATATGCAGAACAGATCATAGAAAATATTCAAAATGTAGTATTTACTCATGTGAGAGATGTCAATTCTTATCAAATATTCAAGAGAACCAGTAGTTTACTCAAAATATTTAAAGTATACATTGATCTATACAATGATGAAAAATCAAAAAATGCACTGCTTGACTACAATGATATAATCCATTTAGCAACAAATCTTCTCGGCAACCCAGATTATAAAGATTGGGTATTGTTTAACTTAGATCAAAAAATAGACCGTATCCTCGTTGATGAGGCGCAAGACAATAGCATCAGTCAGTGGAAAATTATAACAAATCTCTGTGATGAGTTTTTTACCGGTGGTGATAAAAAGCGAACCTTGTTTGTTGTTGGTGACGTAAAACAATCTATTTACAGATTTCAAGGGGCAAATCCTTACCTATTCAACTACATGCAACAATACTTTCACACAAAAACCGGCGGCAGAGACTTGATATCATGTCAACTTGAAAAATCATTTCGCTCCACTCCGCACATTCTAGCACTTGTAGACAGATTATTTAACAACTTTCGTAAAGAGATATCTTTTGTCGATAGTGAAATAAAGCATATTCCTCATAGAGAAAACGATCAAGGATACATTGAAATTTGGCCATTACTACCAAGACGTAAAGAGGAAGAGCAGCAAGCCTTACAAATTCATTTAGCACAGAGAAAAGATCATGTAATAGCAGAGCGATTACTCGCTCAGGCAATAGCCTACAAAGTTCACAATTGGTTAAATGAAGGGCGGATTTTAGTCGCTAAAGACCGCCATATAGAACCAAGGGACATTATGATCCTGGTACGGCAGAGAAATGTGTTAGTTGACTACGTAATAAGCGAACTTAAAAAAGCAAACGTACCGGTTATAGGACGAGACTATTTTAGAATCATGGACTACATAGCTGTGCAGGACTTGATAGCTTTGGCTGAATTTTTACTCTTGCCAACAAACGATTTGGCTCTTGCGAATGTTTTAAAATCACCACTGTTTAATTTCACTGAGGATGATTTATTCAATGTTGCATACGATCGTAAAGAACATTCGTTATGGGAAAAACTTGAAGATTATCATTGGGTTATCTATAGTGAATTAAACTATCTCATTAACTTATCTCACGTAGAGTCCTCTCTTACATTATTCACGTATGTATTGCGTACAGGCAAGAAGAAATTTGCTGCAAGGCTAGGTCTTGAATGCTTTGAAATCTTAGATGAATTCATGAACCTTGTGCTGCAATTTGAAAACCCATCTCTTCAAGCATTTGTTCAGTGGATCAAGGAGAATAATCCTGAGATTAAAACCGATATGCAATCAGAACGCAACGCTGTACGAATAATGACAATTCATAAATCAAAAGGTCTGCAAGCTCCTATAGTGTTTTTGGTTGATACAAACACAGTACCAAGAAACAGTGAAAGTATCGTTTTTGATGCAATGGAAGCACCATTTTGGTGTGGAAAAAACGACAACGCCTATTGTGAGAAAGTAAAAAGAGAGAAAAAACTAGAGGATTATAATGAATATTTGCGTTTGCTATATGTAGCACTCACGCGTGCTGAAGATGAGTTATACATTTTAGGTAAAGAGCCAGTGCAAAAGAACTCTTGGTATGATATAATTACTAGGCACGGGGAACCATATGAGAAAAAACAAGCGGATTTACATCCAATATTTAAAGAAAGGGTTGAAGTACTGTGTGTAAATGCAAATTACCCCTCTGTTTATAAAAAACGTGATTATTTTGATGTTCCAGTGATTTCACCTCCACCAAACCTATCTATGTCATCCCAGCATTCCCCTTTGTCATTCCAGCACTTGATGCTGGAATCCAGTGAAAAAAAAGAAGGGATCCCAGTGTCGGAGCACCGGGATGACAAAAAAAGTAGCACTGGGATGACAAGTGCTGGAATAACAGATGGCTATGCAAGAGGCCTAATAATCCACAGCATATTGCAGTATATGCCTAAGATAGAGAAAGACAGGAGAAAAAATTGTGTAAGAAAATATCTCGATAATATGAACACCAGGGAAGATAAAGATGAAATTTACAATAAAATATTAGCCTTTAATGAAAAATATGATTATCTATTCGATTTAGAAGGTAAATCAGAAATCACACTAAGTGGAACAATTGATGGAGAGCCTATATTAGTACGGCTAGATAGGCTGTGTATAACGCAAGATAAAGCAATCATAATTGATTATAAATCACACCGCAGTGTTTCTGTTTCCTCGTTAAATGAAATAAAAAAGCAAATGTCGATCTATAAAACCTTAGTACAAGAAATATATCCAAACAAACAGGTAGAGTGCGTGGTCATTTGGGTGGAAGACTTGACCCTGCAATCTGATTTTTAGCTCAAACATTAAGAAATTTACCAGATAAGAAAAAAAGCAAAAGAAGCCCGTGTTAGATTGTTCTCACTCTCTAATCCTGCAAATTGGCGTACTATACTGTCTTAAACGACTTATAAGCGCGTTTTAGCTTGTATAGGGAAAAACCCAGAAGTCTAGGTGAAATTAATAAAGACATAAGGTGCACATAGTGCAAAAAATCAAACATAAGACGCCAACCATAATACTCTTGTCGTTTAATCTGCACAGATTGAAGCTAAATGAATAGCTCCAATCCTATGATAAGAGTAACAGCGAAGGTTGTCAAGTAGTTTTTTCTTTCTGTGTTCTAAGGCTTTTGCTCGTGACAACCACCGTGCCTGCGATCTTATCGTGCCAAGTTTGGCAGCGTTTGTCGAAATTTGACCATATAAAACCCAAAAATAATGGCGCAACTGACAATATAAAGAAGAAAAACCTCTTCGTTGCTTGTTTTAGGGTCATTTTTCCAAAAGTCTGTTCATCCACAACTCTGAGCCTAAGTAGCAGTTTTCCAGGCGTAGCAGCGAACCTTATCCACATATATGCAACATAGCTAAACAGCATAATAAATTGGACTATTTGATTTAGGACCATTAATTTAACAAGTTTGCTCTGTGTTGCCCTCTCTTCCGCAGAAATAGGCGCTTGCACCTGATATTTTGCAATTATTTCGCTCAATATTTTCCTGTCTTCTGAGTTTGTAAAGAGCTGATTTGCGGCCAGGCTGCAAAACTGTAAGAACAAAACGATGATAATTAGATCAAGCAATACCGATATATAGCGCCTAAACCCCGTTACATAGCATATTCCACTTTCATCCCTTTTCACCTTTTGAATAGTATTCATAGAAGAGAGAATAGAAAATAAGCGATCAAAAAACCTTTGTAACATATGCACTTTCCAAGATTTAAGTGCCCCTGGCCGGACTTGAACCAGCTTGCTTTTGCAAGCAACAAATTTTAAGTCTGCCGTGTATACCATTCCACCACAGGGGCTTAAGTTTGAATGCTATAGGCAACACGAAATTAGTCAAATTTTTTTTACCTTTACATCTTTCAAACGAGGACTAAATATTCTACAATAATGGATAGTTACTCTAAAAATTTAGAATGAATGAATTAGCTAATCTCATCGATTCAAGAAGCATAGATAAAGAAATATGCAAATTACCACATAACTTAGAAGCGGAGCAAATGCTCATCGGTGCAATGATTCGTGATAATAGAATTTGTGACGCAGTCGAAGATATAATCGCAGCAGACAATTTTTATGATCCACTGCATCAAAGCATTTTTGCGCAGATATCTAAAACCAGAAAACACGGCGTAGTTGCTAATGAACTGAGCCTCAAAATGTTTTTTGAGAACGACGAAGCATTTACCGAGTGCGGTGGGGTTGAATATCTCGCAAAGCTTGCAGCGAAGGCTGGTATTGCGCTTGATATCTATAGCTTAACTAGAATAATCCGTGACACTTACTTAAGAAGATGCTTAATCAAGCTCGGACAGGAGATAGTTGATGATAGTTACAGCTATGACATCGAAAACCCTGCACAGGCGCAAATTGAACAAGCAATGACAAAATTGTTCAACTTAGCAGTAAAAAAGCAAGGTGAAAAGACGTATATAAAGCTTGCAAGCTCAGTTAAAGATGTAGTTGAAAAGATAAGCACGCTGAAAAATAATCCGGAAGCGCTGGGCATTACAACCGGACTCCAAGACCTAAATCAGCTTCTTGGTGGTCTGCAGAAATCTGACCTATTAATTCTAGCTGCAAGGCCTTCTATGGGTAAAACAGCACTGGCGCTAAACATTGCCCTTAATGCTTGTAAGGCCTTGCAAAAAAGAGCAGATAAACAATACTACGTAGCGTTTTTCTCACTTGAAATGTCAGCGGAACAATTAACTGCAAGATTGATCACTATAGATTCGGGAATCAGTTATTATAAGGCGCTGACCGGAAGAATTAGTGATTTTGAATTGCATGAATTCATTAATGCTAGTACAGAATTGTCTGAATTGCCTTTCATCATAGATGACACTCCTGCGCTGTCAATTAGCGCTCTTCGTACCAGAATACGCCTGCTGTATCAATTATATAGTGTAGAAGTGGTATTTATTGATTACCTGCAGTTAATTAGAGGAACAACAAAAAGGAGTAATGAAAATAGAGTGCAAGAAATCTCCGAAGTGACGCAGGGTTTGAAAGCAATTGCAAAAGAGCTAAATATTCCCATTGTTGCACTATCGCAGCTCTCCCGTTCTGTTGAGCAAAGAGACGACAAAAAACCTCAACTTGCTGATTTGCGCGATTCAGGAAGCATAGAACAAGATGCTGACATAGTAATGTTCCTCTACAGAGAGGAATATTATGAGCTAAGAAAGCAGCCAAGTGAAGGAAGCAATAAACATCGAGAATGGCAAGAGAAGATGGAGAAAATTAGAAATATTGCAGAGCTCATTATTGCAAAACAAAGGAACGGACCAATCGGCAGTGTGAAGCTATATTTTGACTCCAGCAGAGGCGCATTCAAAGATTACACGGAGAGGCATATTTCATAGCCCTCAGCAATCTTTTATCAACACCTATCCTCGCTATAGTTTACTAATTTATCAATAAACTTGACATATCTCTTCACCCGTGCTTTAATTTTATTAAAAAATTAATTCTAGTGAGGTATATAATGAAAAATATATTTAGTAAAGCTAACGCACCTTATCTTGCGAGTTGTGCTTTGGCTATCGTAACTCTATTGGCATCAGGAGTATTTGCTGTAGCTCCTTATGTTGGTTTCTTAGCTTCAGCTGCAGTTTTAAGTCTTGGCATTCCATTTATCATTGGTGGTGCTATATTTTCTGCTGTGGTTATTGCACTTTCAGCTGTAGTAATTCAAAAGAATGGTGCTATCCGTAGGCAGAGTACTCTTCTACATGAAGAAGGAAAAGAAAAAGCTGAGCTTATATTGAAGTTAAAAGGGAAGGAAGATGAAGTGCAAGTTCAACAGCAGGAAATTGCTAAGCAAGTTGATGAGATTCCTAACCTGAAAAAGCAGTTGGACGAGAATGAGCCATTCTATGATGCGCTGGATGAGATTTCTAGCTCATTTAGCGTAACTAGTCCCATGAGTTATTTAAATATTGATAGTCAAAACGTCTCTAAGCTACCTAACCTTTCGAGTATTGATGCTGCTTAAGAGCATTTAAGAAGTCTCTAGTTTATACAATCCCACCCAAGAGAAATAGCTAAAAACTATTTTTCTCCTCTTTAGCCTCAACCCTCAAAAAAACCGGCGTAGGTTTAAGTAGTGTAATACCTAAGCTTACGCGCGCGCTGCACAGAGATTTTAAATCTCGTTGTTCTTTTCGGATTTGCAATCGGTCGAGTATCATTTCTGCTGATCTTGGAACAATTGGTTGCAATAAAATGCCAATTATTCTGATATATTCGAGTAATTTGTAGATTACTAAATTCATACGCTCTCTTTCAGTTTTGCTTAGTGTCCAGGGTGCACTTTTGTCTATGTAAGCATTGGCTTCGGAAGATATATTGATAATTAACAGTATAATGTGGTTAAATTCATACTTTGATAGATGATCCATAACTTGGTCGAGTATAGCTTTGCAATCTGGCAAGCTTTCCTCACCTTTAAGTAAATTTCGATCAACCGTTGGTACAATTCCCGAACATTGTTTGTGTAAAAATGAAATTGTCCTTTGCACTAAATTGCCTATATTGTTTGCCAGTTCTGAATTTATTCGGCTGATCATATTTTTCTTACTGAAATTCCCATCCTGCCCAAAGCTTGCTTCCCGAAGAAGAAAGTAGCGTAGTTGATCAACGCCAAACTCTTGCGCTAAGCCAATTGGATCTATGATATTGCCAAGAGACTTGGATATTTTTTCTCCCTCGTTTAGCCACCAACCATGAACCGCAATTTGTTTTGGCAGTGGCAAATCTGCTGCAAGAAGAATCGCCGGCCAATATACAGCGTGAAAGCGCAATATGTCTTTACCGATTACATGAACGTTGGAAGAGCTATCATTTGCCCAAAACCCCTTATATTCTTCACCTTCAGTACCAGGAAAGCCTACTGACGTGAGATAATTAGTGAGTGCATCAATCCAAACGTAGATTACGTGTTTGTCATTGCCTGGCACTTTTATTCCCCAATTAAAGCTAGTGCGAGAAATTGAAAGGTCAGTGAGTCCTGATCTTACAAACGATACCACTTCATTTTTTCTACTCTCAGGAAAGACAAAACTTGGCTGATTTTCATATAAATCCAGTAATTTGTTCTGCCAATTCGACAAACGAAAAAAGTAGCTTTCTTCTTTTATCCACTGAATTTCTGCACCTGTTGGTGCTTTGCCATCTATCAGCTCCGATTCCTGATAAAATGCTTCATCACGTACTGAATACCAACCTGAATAAGAGTCCAGATATATTTGTCCTCTCTCTTCAAGCCCATTCCACAGAGCTATTACAGCTTTTTCGTGACGTTCTTCCGTAGTGCGGATAAAATCATCATATTGAAAATTCATGGACTTAGCTAATTCCCTAAATGAAACGCTTACTTCATCTGTAAATTCTTTTGGCTGCATTCTCTGTGCTTTGGCTGCTTTCTCGATTTTTTGCCCGTGCTCATCCGTACCAGTAGTAAATTTGACATTTTTTCCAGTAAGTCTCATAAACCTTGCCACTACATCGCACAAAAGGGAGGTGTATGCGTGACCAACGTGTGGTTTGTCGTTTACGTAATATATTGGCGTAGTAATGTAAAAGTTTCCAAATTGCTCCATTATTCAGTGCTTAAAGCTTTATCATATCTGCACTAGTTGTAAAAATCAATAGCTACCGGGCTTTATTACATAATAGTAGACAACAGTAGAGAAAAGCTACCCAATAGAAACAAAAAAACTACTTGACAACCTTCGCTGTTACCCTTATCATAGGATTGGAGCTATTCATTTAGCTTCAATCTGTGCAGATTAAACGACGAAAGTATCACGTTTGGCGTCTTATGTTTAATTTTTTGCACTATGTGCACCTCATCTCTTTATTAATTTCACCTAGACTTTTAAGTTTTTCTCTATACAAGCTGAAACACGCTTATAAGTCGTTCAAGAAAGTATAGTACGCCAATTTGCAGGATTAGAGAGTGAGCAACTTCTACCACGTGATTTCTTTTGCTTTTTTTCTCTATTTAGTAAATTACTAAAATAGTATCCTAGATCCCAGCGTCGCGCGCTGGGATGACGGGAAAAGGGCATTTAGATGATACACATAACTTTGTCATTCCAGCGCGTGCCGCTGGAATCTAGGAAAGTTTGTTTGCTCACAAGCAAACTAATTTTGTGAACATAGAAAGTAGCTAATCTCAATTTAAAACACACCATTTAATCATTATGGAATGACTGGATCCCAGTGTCGGAGCACTGGGATGACACTCGCAAATTACCTACTAATTGCAATGTTCATACAGCTGTGTGTCAAGCACTGGAATGACAAAAAAAAAGGAGACTCTGGAATGACAGGAGGAGGGCTACTTTCATGACACCGTCATAAAGTAGAGTGAGATTCCAGTGTCTGCTACTTGGATGACACCATTGTTGACTGGCAAAACAGTATCTTTAGTTTGTCCTATTACCATTGAGATTTGGTATCATCACACCACAAAGCACATACTACTAAACCTTATTGGAAAAACTATTTACCGAGACATGAGACAATTAGGTATGAAATGAAGATTATTGAAAAAATAGTGAGAGATTTCCTTACAGCTCTATTTACAGTTTGATTTTCTTTTATGCATTTGATGCGCATGCTGGTAGAGCAATAGAGGTAATGTGTAATGTAATAGATTACATTGGTGGAATAGGGGGACTAGTGATTACACTAATAATAATTGGTGCAAGCTTGCTTGCAATATTTGGAAAAATGCCTTGGCCTGTACTTTTCTCACTTGGTGTGTTTTCTGCTGTGTTTTTTGGTGCTTCTGCAATTGTAAAAAAGGTAACGGAAAAAGAAGTTTGTTGTCCTAAGGGTCAAATTTTGCATCAAGGAAAGCGCTTTGTTGTTGTTTCTGGATACAATTGCCTACTATCGTATCCATGGTGGCAATGTGCTGCTGGGTATTCACAATCTAAAAAACATAGAGTACAAATCATTAGATAAGCTGGCAGCAATGCTTGGAGCGGCTGCTTTCCTGGCTACACAATAAAAAAATGCTTCTATTGAGCTATTTTGGAAATAAAAATGGTGCTTTTATAAGAAAAACCTAACTATTCATCACACCACAAAGTATATAATTGACATCCACACCTTTAGTCAAATTCCACTCACGCTTCATTACGTTATACTCCATGCCAGACATGTTTTGTAGCGTGACATTATTTTCTCTTAGGTGATTTGCAATTTCTGATGGCTTGAGAAATTTATTCCAGTTATGCATGCCTTTCGGCAGCCAGTTTAATATGTACTCTGCACCAATTATTGCAAGACAGAAGGATTTGATAGTTCTATTTATTGTTGATACAAATATTAGTCCCTCTGGTTTTAGTAGTTCTATCGGTTTTTTCATGAAAAGCTCTAAATTATCCACATGCTCAACTACTTCCATAAGTAGAATCACATCATATCTTTTGTCATTTTTCAGCTCTTCAATGCTGGTGTGTGTGTATTCTATGTTTAATCCTACTTTTTTTGCATGTGACTGTGCTACTTTTATGTTTTCTTTGCATACATCTATTCCAGCAACGCTAACGCCAACACGAGCCATTGATTCTGACAAAATGCCGCCACCACACCCAACGTCAAGTAATGATAATTCCTTTAAATCGCATTTTTTTAACTCTTTTATTTTCTGAATAATGTATGATACTCTCACGGGATTCATCATGTGCAATGGCTTGAATTTGCCATTTTCATCCCACCACTCGCCTGCTATTTTAGCGAATTTTGATACTTCATCTTCATTATAAGTCTGTGTTTTTTTTTTCTTACTAGAAGAGGTCAAATTGCCGAGTTTATCGAGGCGTTTTTTATGTCTACTTTCTTTTGAAAACTCTGTCTCGAGGAATTGCTTGACTATGTCTTTCGCTAATCCACTCGTAGTAAACCCCGCACCAAGACAGAGTACATTTGCGTTGCCATGCTCGCGAGCTAATTTTGCAATCTCAACACTATTACATAAAGCAGCGTAGATTCCTTCAAAACGGTTCGCTACGGTACTCATACCGAGGCCTGTACCGCAAATTAATATTCCATAATTTGCTTTTTTATTTGTTATATCTTCCACAACTTTGACAGCATAGTCAGGATAATCTACACTCTTTTGCTTAGCAGTGCAGCCACGATCTATCACTGCATAACCAAAGGTTTCCAGGTAAAGCTTTATTTCTGATTTTAATTCATAACCGGCGTGGTCTGAGGCAATTGATATTACATCTGACATATAAGAAACTATGACTTAAAGGCATCTAACATGGGTAATTTATTTTGGGTTTTTTGTCAAGCCCTCCTGACCTTTTGGGAGCTCTGAGACTTGAAATAAATTTCGAGTCAGGACAGCATAAATTCTGTATAATTTTTATCCTACCACTCATTCGACAAGTAAGATGGATTACATAGATATTATAAAATCAAGACTGTTACTATCTGACATAGTAGGTAAGAAAGTCAGGCTGACAAAAAGCGGAGATAATTTCGTGGGACTTTGCCCATTTCATAATGAAAAAACACCGTCTTTTTTTGTGAGTAATACTAGTGGATCGTATCACTGTTTTGGCTGCTCTGCTCATGGCGATGTGTTTGAGTTTGTTTCACAAACTGAGGGCTTAAGCTTTAAGGAAGCATTGGAAAGGCTAGCATCAGTTGCAGGTGTTGAGTTACCTAAAAACCTCAATATTACCAAAGAAAGCAACAAATTATTTTCAACGCTGATTTTAGCTGCAAACTGGTTTGTACAAAGAAATAAAGGTGTTATAGACTATTTAAAGCAACGCAAAATTTCGCCTGAAATCATAGATAAATTTAAGATAGGTTATGCGCCAAACTCTGGCTTGAAGGAATATTTAAACTCTTCCGGTATTGAAGACAAAATTTTGACCGATGTTGGCTTAATAAATAAGAATTCTCGTGATTATTTCTATGATCGGCTGATATTTCCTATACACAACATCGCAGGCAAAGTTATTGGTTTTGGCGGACGTGCACTGAGCTCTGAGCAACAGCCGAAGTATTTAAACAGCCCAGAAAGTCAGCTCTTTAAAAAGAGGGAGAATTTATACGGGCTAAACCTTGCCTTAAGCGAAATACGCAAAAAACAAAACATATTTATTGTTGAAGGGTATATGGATGTAATAGCACTACATCAAGCGGGAATTAGTAATACAGTTGCCCAGCTTGGCACTGCAATTTCTGCAGAACAGATAAAAAACCTGTGGAGATTTGCTAAAGAAATCTCCATCTGTATGGATGGCGACAGTGCTGGACGTCACGCCGCTACCAGAGTTGCGGAATTTGCTCTTCCGATACTCAAGCCTGGGTATACATTGAAGTTTGTGACTTTGCCAAGCGATAAAGACCCATACGATATATGCAATGAGCTAGAATATAAGAAAGAAGACGTACTTTCTGGGCTTGACCGCTCAACAGAACTGCATTCTGAATATTTATGGCACCACATAGTCAATAGTAGTCTTCAAAGCTACAAAAACCTTGCTCCGGAAAAATATTCAATTCTTGAGCACAAGTTCATGGAATATGTCAATGCTATCGGTAACAGCAGTATTAGAAGGTATTACAGAGATTATTTTTATAATAAGGTCAGTGAATTAAGAAGAAGCTTTAAAAAGCTGATTTTTAATAGCAAAGCAACAAAAGGTGAGTATCTTTACAATAAATCTCCAGAGCTAATTGAAGCAGAGCAAAACCAGGCTATAATTCTGCATATAGTGATAGAATTTCCCGAGATCTTACACCATCCTATATTCTTTGAGCAATTTTCTCATTTTGAGTTTACCAATGCCAAGATGAAAAAATTACAACAGCGTATAATTGATGTGGCAAATAATGGCAGAGAACTCAATAGAGAGGCTTTATTACAAGAGTTTGGGCAGTCTAATGGTGCTGAAACCGTAAGGTTTATATTCGAAAAAACTAGCGTATTAAATAGCCAATTAAACGAGAGGAAATCAGCAGAAATTGTGTGGAATAACGTAGTGTTACGAAAAGAATTAAACGTGTTACAAGAGGAAAAAATCAAAGCAAGGCTGGGCGGTAACTTTGACTTAGAGGAAAGGCTAATAGAGCAAATAAAGCAAATAGAGGATAGTATACAGGAAATGCAAATGGAGTTTATTCAAAAATAGACGGATTAAATGCAAAATTTGCTTGACAAATTCTTTCAACTTCACCGCTATGATAATAGTGGTATTTTTGACTCAAAACTTGTTTTTGATCTGCAGGCTCAATGACAAAATTCATTAAAAAACTCGTGGTATTTTTTTGCGGATTGTATCAAATTATAGCGGCTGCATGTCTTTTTCATTTTTTCTACATTCAGCCAAATTGCGCTTGAACTAAGCGTCAGTAAATTATTATAGCACCAATTTAAAGAGTCAAAACTCGCCACTCTGGATTTCTTTGCCTTTTTTTCGCTTGGTAAATTTTTAAATATTTATTACTAAAGTAGTATCCTGGATCCCAGTATCAAGTACTGGGATGACAACAAAGGAAGGTACTTGGATGACAAGAAATAGGCTACTTTCATAACTTTGACACTACAATGTTCATGTGTGTAACACTGGCTCAACAATTCCAAGAAAATCTATCAAAAGGAAGGATTATATGTCTACAATAATTTTATCATCAATTTTAGGTCAAGCTGGCAGCGGATTATCGGTTCAGAACTAGGTGCTCTTCTTGGTGCACAGCTCGATAATGCAATTTTTAGTTTGGATGCCGAGCAAAAGATAACGCATGAGGCGAGGCTGAAAAATCTGCAAGTTCAAACCTCAACCTACAGCAGAACAATTCCAATTATCTATAGCACTGCCCGAGTTGCGGGAAATATTATTTGGGCACAGCCAATCAAAGAAGAAGTAACAACTACCAAAAATAAAACCTGAAGAGGTATGAATGCTGCATATAACTACTATGCAACGCTTGCAATTGCAATCTGCAAAGGAGAAGTGAAAAAATTAAATAGAATCTGGGCGGATACAATGTCACTTAGTTTTGATGAAATAGATTATACTTTTTACCGTGGTACAGAAGACCAAAATCCTGATCCTTTTATGTTATCAATTTATGTTATCAATCGAAGGCGAGGAAAATATGCCAGCTTACAGAGGAATATCTTATATAGTCATCAAGAATTTTCCTCTAGCGGACTATAACGATCGCGTTCCGGTATTTACATTTGAAGTGCAAACTACATTGAAGTCCAGTGGATTTTTAGTAGTCTAGAATATTCGGAATATCAATATCATACCAGGTTCAGGGGAGTTTGTGTATGATACGAAAATACAGAAGAAAATTGCACGAGAAAGAATAAGCAGTAGCCAATATATCCCATATGGGCTGGCACAAAGGGTAAATCACAATAATCACACTAAAAAGTGTGACGCAGTGCTTTCCTTGGATCAACTAAAAGAAAGTTTGCCAAATGTTGAGTTGGCATCGGTAGTAGTTAATTGGTTCGCAAGTAGTTTAAATATCAAGGATTGCAAAATATACCCTGCAGTTGAATTTCAAGACGATTCCGCGATATTACACGATGATTGGCAAGTGGGAAGTATTAACAGAGATAATGCTCAGCTAATTTCAAAAGATGATAATGGCAATCCAAGATATGGCGGCACAGTTAGTGATGCAGCGCTAATAAGATATATAGAAGAGTTACACAGCAGAGATTATAAGGTGATGCTCTATCCGATGCCTTGCTTGACACAGAAAACAAAGAGTGGCGAGGAAAATTGAGCGGGGCTCCTGAAGATATAAGTGATTTTTTTAAGTATCAGTATAACAAATTCATAGAACATTACGCGAGCATTGCTAAACAGACTAAAGTAGAAGGATTTATTATCGGGTCTGAATTTGCGCAGCTAACCAAAGTAAAAGATGCAAAAGGCAACTATCCTGGAATTATGGAGCTAGCTGAGCTTGCAAAGCAGACAAAACTTCATCTTGGAAAGGAGGTAACCGTAACTTATGCTGCCGACTGGAGCGAATATCATTCATATGATGGTTGGTATAACATGGATGAACTTTGGTCTTCGCAGTACATCGACGCTGTTAGCATAGATGCTTATTTTCCGCTAACTGATGGACCAGAACCTCCTTTTCGCTATTCTGCAGAAGATGTAATCGATGGTTGGAGCAGTGGAGTTGGGTATGATTATTTCTATGATTACTCAAAAAGTGAACCTGAGAAAATAAAGTATAATGACAGTAGATATGCATGGAAAAACATAGAAAAATGGTGGAGCGAAGCTCACATAAATCCTGATGGCAGTAAAACAAAATGGCAACCAAAGATGAAAAAAATATGGTTTACCGAATATGGATTTCCCAGCATGAAAGGCTGCACTAATGAGCCAAATGTGTTTGTTGATAAAAACAGCATAGAGAGCAAATATCCGCGATATTCAAACGGAGAAGTGAGTTTTCTTGCGCAGAAAACTGCAATTGAAGGAACGCTAAGAAAGTGGCAAAATTCAGAAATGGTGGAGAAAATGTTTCTCTTGGCATGGAATGCAAGACTGTTTCCTTATTTTCCAAATTTGTGTGATATGTGGGCTGAATGCCATAATTGGCAGACAGGGCACTGGACTGAGGGAAAAATTTCACAGCTTAATGTTTCCGATGTTTTATCTGATCTATTGCAAAAGGCAGGTTTAAAAAGCGATCAGTTTAACACAAGCGACGTTAAAGGATTGTTGTCTTGGTATGTAATAAACGATCAACAGTCAATACGTTCAATTATTAAAATGCTACAGAGCTGCTATTTTTTTTTGATGTTGTTGAGCGGGATTCTAAGCTAAAATTTGCTCAAAATGACAGGGAAGTTACAACTGAAATACCAGTTGATGAAATTGTTTTCAATCACAGCTCAAAGCCAATACAACTTGTAAGTGCCAGTCAGCTAGATTTGAACAACAAGGTCAACGTTGTTTATTTTAACCGCAATTTTGGTTATCCAATTGACGTGAAATATGCTGAGCTGCCAAAGCAGGGCAATGCTGCAACGGTTGAAATACCACTAATCATGGATGAAGGGGAGGCGCAAAATATAGCTGAAGTTTTACTTTATTCTTCGTGACAAGAGAGAAATATATACAATTTTAAGCTGCCGATAAAATATGCGTGGCTTGCGCCAAGCGATGTCATAACAATTTCAGATGGCGAGAAAAAGCATACGATGAGAATCGTAAAAACAAAATTTGCAAGCATGTCTATTCAAATAATTGGTGTTAGTTATGACTGCTCTATATATAAACTTTCTTTTCCTTCAACGAGGTCACTTATGCTTAAAGAACACCCTACTTCTCACATCAGTAAAACCGTCGTTGAAATGATTGATTTATCGTATGTTAAAGGAAATATTGCAAGCTTTACTTTAGCTGGTGAAGAAGAGAATTAGAAAGGAGCAACGCTTTTTATTTCGTATGATGATAAAGATTATCAGCCTATCGCAAGCACAAACAAGCATTCCACTTACGGATATGTAATGGAATCTACAAATGGGGGAATTATAGTAGTGCTGCGTTTTGGTAAGCTGTCGGTTATGAGCCCAGTTGCGTTAGCACTAGTTGGAAAAGAAGTAATAAAATTCCAGAGTGCTGAGCTTATAGATAAAAATAAATATAAGCTTAGCGACCTAATTAGAGGGCAAGAAGGCACTAAAGAGTACAAGTATACCGCAGGTGAAAAATTTGTTCTGCTTGATGATTCAATAATTTCTTTCGAAGTGCAAAGGGAAAAAAAGTTTTACCTAAAAGCAGTCACTTATGGTGGTTCGTTGGATAATGTGGAGGCAGAAATATTTGAGCTCTCGGATGGTATTTAAATTTTATTTGTACAAAGATAAAAATAGACCAATTGAAGAGCTTTCGATTTTTCATTTACCATAAGATCATTTAACTTTACTTATTATCCGCTGTTGCCAAATTTTGCAAAATTTATTACCCTATGGTTTCAAGTCCTGTTGGAGTCATACGTATAATGTCTTTATTAGTGAAAATCCGGAAAAACAATGGAAGAAAAGTTGATATATTACTTTAGCCAAAGCAAATGTGAAGGCAATGCAGAAATGAAAAATCTGCTGGGAGGAAAGGGGGCAAATTTAGCGGAAATGTGCAACGTTGGTATTCTCGTTCCACCTGGTTTTACAATCTCCACTTCTGTTTGCAAGAGCTATCACCAGAGTAATAGATTGCCTGACGATCTGCGTAACGAGATCAAAAAATACCTGGCGATGCTCGAAAATGATATCGGTTGTAAATTTGGGGATTCAAATAACCCTTTACTGGTTTCCATACGCTCTGGCAGTGTAAGTTCGATGCCTGGTATGCTCGATACAATCCTAAATGTTGGCTTAAACGATGTAACCGTTGTTGGGCTTGCAAAAAAAAGTGGAGAACGTTTTGCCTATGATAGCTACTGCCGTTTTATTACGATGTATTCCAACGTTGTGCTACAGCTTGACCATCACCTTTTTCAAAGCGTTATTGATAATGAACAACAAAAAAATGGAGCAAAAAGTTTAGCTGATCTCGATGTTGATGTCTTAAGAAAGATCGTTGACGATTTCAAAAAGATAGTGCACAAAAAAACTGCAAAACATTTTCCACAGAACGTTGAAGAACAATTGCTCAGCTCAGTAAATGCAGTGTTTGCCTCTTGGCAGAATGACAGGGCCGTTTCCTATAGAAAAATAAATAACATTCCTGAAACACTTGGCACTGCAGTAACTGTGCAAGCAATGGTTTTTGGTAATCTTAACAACAATTCTGCAACTGGTGTGATATTTACGCGCAATCCTGCAACTGGTGAGAAAAAGTGTTTTGGCGAATTTTTGGTCAATGCTCAAGGTGAGGATGTGGTCTCCGGTATTTACACCCCTATGACAGTTGACGGAGAGCAGGATAATACCATGGAGAAATTGATGCCAAGCGTGTACCAAGAATTGTGCGATGTATGTGAAAAGCTTGAAAGGCAATATAAAGACATGCAAGATATAGAATTCACTGTGCAGAACGGTAAGTTGTGGATTTTGCAGACTAGGTCCGGTAAACGTACAGCCGAGGCTACCGTGCGCATAATAGTTGATATGGTAAACGAAGGAACAATTACAAAAGAAGAAGGAATACTAAGGATTGATCCAAAAACTTTTGATGGTTTATTACATCCAGTTCTTGA
The DNA here is from genome assembly GCF_041154185.1 of Wolbachia endosymbiont of Tettigetta isshikii. NCBI lineage: Bacteria > Pseudomonadati > Pseudomonadota > Alphaproteobacteria > Rickettsiales > Anaplasmataceae > Wolbachia > Wolbachia endosymbiont of Tettigetta isshikii. The sequence continues at coordinate 29,523 of NZ_JBFTEN010000007.1, forward strand.
AGTTAAGGGTGATCAAAAAGTAATAGGGAAGGGGCTACCGGCTTCACCAGGTGTGGCTTCAGGATATGTAGTGTTCAGCGCAAATGATGCAGAAAAAGCTGCAGAGCAGGGTAAAAAAGTAATTTTAGTAAGATCAGAGACGAGTCCTGAGGATATTAATGGGATGAATGCTGCAAGCGGTATAATCACGGCACGAGGAGGAATGACTTCACATGCTGCTGTTGTAACCCGTGGAATGGGTAAGCCGTGCATTTGCAGCGTGAGTGGACTTTATATCGATAAAGATGAAAATTTCTTTTCTGTAGGAGATACAAAAGTAAATAAGGGTGAGCCAATTACCATCAACGGAGGGACGGGTGAGGTGATGCTTGGCATTCTTCCTACGATTTCACCTGAGTTATCGCAAGAATTCAAATCGATAATCAACTGGATAGATGAAATTAAAACGATCAAGGTGAGAGCAAATGCTGATACTCCGAAAGATGCAAAGAGCGCTAAGGAGTTCGGTGCAGAAGGCATAGGCTTATGTCGCACGGAACATATGTTTTTTGCTAGTGATAGAATTGAGTTCATTCAAAAATTGATAATAGCTGACGACAAGGTTGAAAGAGCGAGTGCACTGAGCAAATTAGAGCAAATGCAAAAGTCTGACTTCAAAGAAATATTTTCTATTATGGATGGCAGAGAGGTTACCATACGTTTGCTTGATCCACCTCTGCATGAGTTTTTACCAGACAATCAGTCCACCATAGAAAAGATCGCCAAGTCACTCAATAAGTCAGTTGAATTGATAAAAAATAAAACAGCACAGTTATCAGAAAAAAATCCAATGCTTGGTCACCGAGGCTGCAGGCTTGCCATTTCTCATCCTGAAATATATAGCATGCAGATTAGGGCAATACTCAGCGCCGCAGATGAGCTAAGAAAAGAAAAAAAGGTAGAAATTAAGCCTGAAATTATGATCCCTCTTATCATGAATGAGAAAGAATTTGTACTGATATGCGAGTTAATAAAGAAAGAATCCTCTGTCATCGCTGGAATGACATCAGACAAGGCTTATTCAATCGGAACGATGATAGAGCTACCACGGGCAGCACTGATTGCCGATAAATTAGCAAAACACGCAGAATTTTTCAGTTTTGGTACTAATGATTTAACGCAAACAACCATGGGACTCTCAAGAGATGATTCAGTTAATTTTCTTGATTCCTATAAAGAAAACAACATATTCGAAAACGATCCATTTGAAGTGCTGGATATCGAAGGGGTAGGGGAGTTAATCAAGATAGCTATCGAAAGAGGCAGGAAAACCCGAAAAGAAATAAAACTTGGTATATGCGGGGAGCACGGGGCAGATCCAAAATCTATAGAGTTTCTCATCAAATCAGGGATTGATTATGTCTCATGCTCACCCTATAGGGTGCCGATTGCGAAATTAGTAGCAGCGCAATTTAGCGTCAAATCTAAATTTGTTAGATAAATTAGATTTCAGCGCTACGTGCTACTTTCCTGGTTTTTCAAATCGCAAACTGTGCAGTTTTGGCTACGCATTCAACTCTATTTTTTTCCATCTCTTTATAACTTGGCAATGTAGAATCTTTTACGTGTATTCCAGTAGCTACTAGAGCTTAAGCAGCTACAATACCACAAACCGCTGCACCAGCCACAGATGGAACCATCACAGCAGCAGCAATGAATAATCCTGTAATAACAACTCCAACAACATCATTCCTTAATGAGATATGCAAATTTTCCTTGCTTTCTTTGTATTTAGTTTCCTCTTCATTTGGTGGAGAAAATTGATGATTTTTGAAGTCATCAAACTTGTTATCATCGCTTGGCTCAGCAGTTTGGCCTGTACCTGTTTCTTTTGTTGGTATAGGAGACGCTGGTTTACTATCAACCTTTCCGCTGGGCTCTGGTTTACCTTCTTCTACGTTTGGCGTAGTAACAACCTAGTTAATCGTTACTACAGGTATTTCATTGTCGTTTACTGCTGATTTGCATGATGCAATTCTTTCTTGATCGTTCTGTATTAGCACTTTCGCTGCTACAGAGTTACGTTTTTCAAAAGCAGTGCGGAACGCATCATCCTTTAGTTATTGATATAGCCTATACAATTCGTCCTCAGAACTTAACTTTGATTGCTCTGCATTAACACTTTGCAGCAGCGTGCTTAGAATCTCAGCATTATCACCATCAGTGTCAGAAACAACAGAGCATAATATAGATTCGTTTTCTTTAATTTTGCTGATGGAATACCTTCCTTCTTCGATTATGTTGATCATAGTTACCCCATTTTTCAAGAGAAACTTTATAACATTTAAATTTCAATCTTCAATCGCATGCTCCAGTACAGCATTTTGTTCACGTTTACCTTGAAGGTTAATTTTGTTCCTCCTTAACCTTTTTTGTAAACCTTCAAGGCTAGTAACTGTGTTATCCTGTTTTGTAATTCTATCTATGTCCAGAAATAGATTCCTAGTGTCATCATTATTTGGCGTGAGACCAGTACTTACATTCCCATTACTTTTGTTGAATTTTACCCCATTATTTTCTTCTGCATTGGATATGTTTTGCCCATCTTTTTTGTTTATTGCTGATCTAAGCAGTGCAATTATTACACAATTCGAGAGTATTCATAATGATCAGAATTGTCGAAGTCTACTTTAAACTCAGAATTCGTCCTAAGCTCTTCCTCAAATGGTGATTTACTTTCTTTAATCATTTCTAAAAGATTTCTTATACCATTTGCTGGTATACCTCTCATATACTTTAAAAGTAACCTAACCTTTGGTAGACCACCATCTACAAAAGCATTACTCAAGGCATTAGCCTTTTCTTCTTTAGTAAGTCTCTTATGATCTAAAAGCACATTCATAATGTCAGCGTTCTCATCACAAGAAGCTTTATTAAGAGCCTCTAGTATTTTTGCATGATCTATGTAATCTAAAAATACCTCAAACTCTTAGACATTGCCTTGAACAATAGAAGAATTCAAAGCTTGCAATTTTTCTTTTTCATTAAACTTCCCGCTTTCTAAAAGTATCTTAACAATATCAGCTTGCTTTGTTATTACAGCACGGTCCAATAAAGTATAAGCAGTATCTTGAATACCATTGATCTTAATGCCTGAATTTATAAGCAATTTAACAACCTTAAGAAATATGCTACGATCGCCGGTAATATAATTCCCTTCTGGACGAACAGCATAATAAAGCAAAGTCCAACCATCTTGATTTGTTATTTTTATATCTATTTTCTCTTTTCTAAGCTCCTTACCAAACTCCTCAGCAGTTATATCATCCTTGTTAGTTAAAATTTCTTTTATCTTTTCATAAGTTAAGTTATCAGCCATATCAGATCTTACCGCTATTGCTATATGCCTATTATATCAACTTCCCAGCAATCAGTCAAGATATATTGCATTTTCAAGTGGCATAATGTATATTGAATGCTTTACCTCGAGCAAATGATAGAAGGTTTAGCTTATAAGTTAGTTAAGGTAACCGAAGCTGCAGCGCTTGCTGCGCATAAGTTGGTAGGCTTTGGTGATGAAAAAAAGGCTGATCAGGTTGCAGTTGATGCGATGCGGACGGTGCTAAATTCCATGGAAATAAATGGTACGATTGTGATCGGCGAGGGAGAGAGGGACGAAGCACCGATGCTATATATCGGGGAAAAAGTTGGCACGGGAAATGGCCCTGAGGTTGATATTGCTGTTGACCCACTCGAAGGCACTACGATTTGCGCTCATTATAAACAAGGAGCAATGTCCGTTCTTGCTGCAACAAAAAGAGGTAATTTTTTGCACGCACCTGATGTTTATATGGAAAAGGTAGCGATAGGAAAAAATCTTCCAGAAGGCGTAGTTTCATTAAAAAATAGTGTCGAAAAAAATTTAGATAATCTAGCTCAGGCAAAAGGATGTAAAGTAAGTGGTCTGGCAGTAACTATACTTAAACGTGAAAGGCATAATGAATTAATAGCAAAAATCAGGAGATTAGGCGCGAAAATTAAACTGATAGATGATGGTGATATTGCTGCTGTAGTCTCACTAGTGAATGGCAATCATGATATGTATATCGGAACAGGAGGAGCGCCAGAAGGAGTGCTTGCGGCTGCAGCGCTGAGCTCAATCGGTGGACAAATGGAGGGAAGATTAATATTTGACACGGATCAGTTAAAAGAAAGAGCAAAGAATCTGAATATTGATGATCCAGAAAAAATCTACACCGTAAAAGATATGGCAAGAGGCGAATCAGTGTTCATTATAACTGGAGTAACAAGTGGAGAACTTGTAGATGGAGTTAAATTTAGTCATAACACCTATTCAACTAGTTCTTTAATTATTCTACCTAACAAGCTGATAAAGCTGCAAACAGTGCAAAATTTATGCTAAATTATTTAATGTTGACACACCTAAATTTTAGCTTTACAGAATACAAACATTAAATGTACTACTTTTATATTGGAAATGTAATAGAGTATAATATTAAATTCATCACATTCTCAAGAACACTTGACTGTACAAGGAGTTTCTGAGGACAAGCATAAATTTGATGACGATCCTGAGGTACAAAGCATATTATTGGATTTTGATAGTTTGGATTTCTCAAGTGGGCAATTTAACCACCATTTATATGATATGAATTACAATAAAGGTAAAGAGGCAAATCCATTTGATAAAATAGCAAAATATTATCGAAGAAAGAAGAATGTTTTCCTCTTTGTCGATATGGTATTTCACAAGGAAAAAGAGATAATGGATATAATAAGTAAGAAGTGTGATACCCAGGCCAGAGAGAAGTTTAGGGAGAGGATGAAGATATATTCGGATAGAATTGGGCAAGGGATAAATGATGCGAAAGAGTTTTTAAATAGTGATCTGACAGCTTTCTTTAATGGATATTATATAGCATGCAGGGCACAAACGCAATATTCACGAGAATCTTAATATCAACATTACTAAACCTGGACAGACTTTCGAAACTAGTCGCCTTTTCACCGAAAAAATTAAAAGAATGGAAGAGGAGAAAAGCGAGGTAAAAAGAGCAAAAATATACGACCACGGCAAAAAAATATTAACAATTGAGAAGAATGAGAAACAACAGAGGAACTACTCCTTTACGAAGCTTGCAGTGTGCGACATTGAAATTAGTTGGAATGCAAAAAATACCTCAGAAAAAGATCTTAGTTGCGTTATTGTTCTAAGCATAAATTCTGGTCAAATTAGTATTAAAAAATCAACTACTAACGGTAAAAATGTTGAACCGAAGGAAATTTTAGAATTCGCTAAGCAAAATGGAGTTGCACTTATAGGTGGTAAAGCTTTACATGAAGTTTTAGAAAAATGTCTAATCCAGCAAACACAATGTAAGGAGAAGGAGAATACACAGCCACGCGAGAATATCATTGTGCCTGGCTCTGCTCTTGATGAAGTAGGAACTACAAAATTAGTAGCTCCTTCCATTGAGAAACAATAAATATTATACATTAAACCTAAAGTGCATTATATCGCCATCTTGCACGATATAATCTCTGCCTTCGTAGCGAATTTTTCCTGCGTCCTTGCAGGCTGATTCGCTTCCATATTTTACATAGTCTGCAAAGCTTATTGTTTCTGCTTTGATAAAGCCTTTTTCAAAATCAGTGTGAATCACACCCGCTGCTTTATCAGCTGTAGATCCTATCTTTACTGGCCACGCACGTGCTTCTTTTGGCCCTACAGTAAAGAAAGTTATCATACTCAGCACTTCATACATAATACGCGCTACTCCATCAAGGCCTGACTCTTGCAAGCCAAATTCTGACAAGAAGCTCTGTTTTTCTTCTTCGTCTTCAAGGTTTGCAATCTCTGCTTCAAGTTTTGCTGAGATACAATAAAATTTGCTCTTGTTCTCTTCTGCTATCTTTTCTACTTTTTTAGATAATTCATTGCCAGTTGTGATATTTGTATCTTTGACATTACAGACGTACATAAAAGGCTTTGTTGTCAGCAATTGAAGCAACTTCATCTCATCTTTATCGATATGTTCTAAGCTTCTTGCAGGTTTACCGAGTCTTAAAGTAGCTAAGATTTCTTGCATTAAATCAAGTTGTTTCTTTAGTTCTTTATCACCTTGCTTTGCTTTCTTTTCTAATTGTGGCAGCCTTTTTTCTATGCTATCAATATCTGCTAGTATTAATTCCATTTCCACCACTTCAGCATCTGATATTGGGTCTATTGTATTGTGTACATGGCTGATGTCGTCATCCGTAAAGCATCTGAGCAGATGAACGATAGCATCAACTTCTCTGATATGACTTAAAAATTTATTACCAAGTCCTTCACCTTTGCTTGCGCCTTTTACCAGGCCTGCAATATCTACAACTTCTAGTTGGTTGTAAATTATCTTCTCCGAGCCGGCAATTGCTGCGATTTGTTTCAAGCGTTGATCTCTTATTGGCACTTTGCCAACGTTGGATTCAATTGTACAGAAAGGATAATTTGCAGCTTCAGCCGCACTTGATTGTGTAAGTGCATTAAATAAAGTTGATTTTCCTATGTTTGGCAGTCCTACTATGCCACAATTAAAGCTCATATTTACTATGTAAAATTATAATTAATGCATAATTTAAGAATTTTTGCTATACTTAATTATCTACTTATTACTAATTTTGTTAGTATAGTAGTATATAGCTTATATTAGGAGGAGAGACTATGACTACAGCTAATAAACAAAAGCTACCAAATTTTCAGAATGCTGAGGTAAAGTAACTTCTTTAAGTGGCATCCCTTATCCTGACAATTTCCACGTAGGACAAGCAATTGATAATTGAAGCTGTTTTTTGACTCGTTCAGACAGAGTCTAGAGCAGCAAATAGGAACACAAGTTACTGTAGAGCAATTAAGAAATAATTGTAAAAAATTTGCACAAAACAATCCGCCAGAGTGGTTTACAAATGCAATTGCCAACAGTTATGATAACAATAGTCACGTCGTAATGAAACTGTAAATGACTATGTAGTAAACATTATGGACAGTAATAGATGGGGTGATCCTGACATTGAAGGCAGAATACTTTGTGAGAAGTATAGTGTAACATTGCATGTTGTTGAAGATCAATCATATTTTAAGTTTTTGCAACGAGAAGTGTCTCAAGACAGAAGTAAGTTTAGCAAAGAGATTCAGTCAGCAATAATGAACTCTGATTCTAACGGAGCACTTGCTCAAAAATTGAAAGAAATTAACTCTGATGAAGCGAGTAAATTGCTAAAAAATATGCAGGATTTTGGTAACTTAAGTCACACACATTGTCTTATTGATTCTTCAGGCAGTTTACCAGAAGATAATTTAGACTATAATGATCAATCTACCATACATATGGTATGTAATGGTGAAAGTCATTTCGAACCATTGCTTGATATAAATAAAAGTTTAGCAAAGCAACTGCAAGAGGAAGATAAACTAAAACAAGAACAAGACGACTTTCTATTCGCAAAACAACTTCAGATAAATGAGATCTTAGAATATTGTAACCTTTCAAAGGGTATCTCTAAGAGGGCGGAAGTTGAAAAGAGATTTGATGAGTTATTGAAAAATAATCCTGAAGGAAAAATTAGTGATGTTGTAGAGCAGTGCGTTAGTGATATAAAGCAATGTATTCAGCGTTCTGAAGAGCAAAGCCCTTCAAGTTTACTAAGGTGTGGTGAAAAAGGATGATGGATAGAAAAACCATTTGATCAGCAGCAGCTTGTAATAAAATAAATCTTCATAGCCCTGTATATCTTTATATAAGGCTTTTTGCAAAAGCTTTGCATTTCATGTAATATGAGCTGCAATACATACTAACCTAAATGCAAGTTGACCATGAGACTAGTTTAATCATTGATGCCATAGAGAGGTTTGGTGGGGAGGCAAGGCTTGTCGGTGGGTGTGTAAGGGACTCAATTCTGCAGCGTGACATTCACGACATTGACCTCGCTACCAATCTACTCCCTAATCAAGCGATTGAAGCGCTCAAACTTCGCAATATAAAAACTATTCCAAATGGCTTAAAACATGGAACTATCACTGCAGTTTTAAACCAAAGATCTTTTGAGATCACAACGCTAAGGTATGATACTCAATGCAACGGTAGACATGCGAAAGTAGAATTTACCAATAATTGGCAAGCTGATGCTTCAAGGCGCGACTTCACGTTTAACGCCCTATACGCAGACAAGCATGGCCATATATATGATTACTTTGGTGGTACTCAGGACTTAAAAGCTCGAAAGTTAAACTTTATAGGCAATGCTGAAGATAGAATCAAGGAAGACTATCTGCGTATTTTAAGAGTATTTCGGTTTTACGCAAAAATATGCGTTGGAAATTTGAGTGATGAAATATTGAACGTATGCAAAAAGCATTCGCACATGATCCAAAACCTCTCTGGAGAGAGAATAAGAGACGAAATGTTTAAATTGCTAGAGTGTGGTGACCCCGCTCCAACGCTTAAGAGTATGCAAAAATCTGATGTTTTGCAAAAGATTATTCCCAAAGAAGTAAAGTGCGAAATCCTGTCCTCACCACTTCTTTTTGGTGCTGATGCGCTAGTAAAATTAGCGTTGCTTCTTAGAACTACCAAAGACAGGCTAAATCTTGGAGAATACATAAGCAAGTTTTTACGTCTTTCAAACAAGCAAAAGAAAAAGCTACTATTTTTAGTATCCAATAATATCAAAACAGGGCTTTCAGAAAAAGAGCAAAAAAAATACATATCTTTATTTGGTAAAGAATTATATTGTGATTTAGTGAAAATTTGTGGTGTTGAGTCTGGAGCAAACGTTGATGAATATATCTCACTTGCTAAAGTGTTCGATATCCAGAAATTTCCTTTATCTGGCGATGATTTGATAAATATAGGTTATCAGTCAGGGAAAAGTTTGGGCAGAAACTTGGAGTTGCTAAAACAATATTGGGAAGACAGCTCCTATTCCTTAACGAAAGAGGAGTTGTTACTTTATGCTAAGAGCCTACTTTAACTACCTGTTCTTACATTACTTAATGAAAGTACATGCGCAGTGTTATTAGTGTGACTCATGAAAGAGTTAGGTATGATGTTTGTATTTTTTGGTAACATAAATTCATTGCTTATATTTTTTGCTAGTTTTTGAACATTACTTGAGCCTAAGGATTTTGCTTTAGTTTTTATTGACTTTTCCAGAGCGTCTTCAGGTAAAGAGTTTGTATAGGACTGCGCAAATTTTTCATTATATAGGTTATTTTTACGCTTCTTAACAAAACTTACTTTTTTCTCATTAGATAAATCAGCCTCACTTTTGGCCATTGATTTCATATTCGCTTGGTGGGAGCTATATTTCCGTTGTTGCATTTTTGCCACAGTGATTTGACTTTCTAAGCTCTCTAATTTATATTCTAAGTCCCCTAATACATGTTGATTTTCATTTAGTTGATTTTGCCTTACTTTTTCATCCATTTTCTTCACTTCAGTTTCCTCTATTATAGATCGTTCAATCACAGATAGCAATTTTCCATTCTTCGCTTCTAACGAGAGATTTTTTGCTTGTAAGCCTGCAATCTGATGTACTTGATCACTATAGGATAAAGTTAACTCCTCTAACTTTTTTCTTTTACAGATTGCTCTTGATTATTTAGTAGTAGTTGCTGCGCTAACAATTCCATGATGGTCAAAAAAGTTTCATTTAAGGTACTATCTATTCCAGCTAACTCCCATTCTTTATTTCCTTCTAAAGGAGGCGCTTGCTTTTGTAACTCAGCAACATCATTTTCTAAGTTCTTTTTCTTGTTTATTGCTGTACTTAATCGACTTTCTAAGTTTTTCAATTGACTTTCTAACTCACGCTGATTTTCTTCGTGCATTTTACGTTCTTCTTTCATAGCTTCTAACTGCTCTTCAAACTGGGCTTTTTCTTTTCGCAATTCACTTACTTTAATTTCTAATTCAGCATTCTTGCATATAGTTTGCTCTAACTCAGCTTGTTTTTGTTGCTCGATATTACTCTTTTCTTCCTCCAATTGTTGTTTAGATTCTTGAACACTTTGCAACTGAGCAGTCAGTGTATTCACATTTGATTGTAGAGCTTTTTTTTCACGACCTAACCCACTAACTTTCCCCCCAAGCTCCATGATTTGGATTCGTAGGCTCTCATTATCTTTCTCAACAGCCTCATTTTTATCAGTAAGTAATTTAAATAAAGTGTCTTGTTCTTTCATTCTTTTTTCCTGATCAGATATAGCTTTCTGTTCCTCATCAACTTTATCCTGCATTGCTTTTTATTTTGTTCTAAGGTTTCAAGCAGCCACTTTAAATTGTTTATTTTTGCATCTTTTTCTTCTCCCTCCACCGAAAGCTTTTGTGTTTCATTTGCAAACTCTGCGCTGAGGTTAATTAATTCTCCCTCCAGTCGCACTATTGTTTCGGATCTTTCCTTCAGTTTTGCTAGAAACTCTTTCCCTCGTTTGTCTACAACTTCTGCCAATTCTCTGTAACTCTTTTTAAATTCTGCAAGTTTAGACTTCAACCCCCCATTTTCCTCTTCCAAAAGGTCATTTCCTGTTTGTAAGTTTGCAATCTGCTGTGCTTGATCATCACAAAGTCCAATAAACGCTTTTAGCACCTGATTTGCTCCTTCCAGCTCTCCCTTTAATTTTTCGTTCTCGTCCTTCAATTTCCTTTGGTTCTCTTTCTCAGCAACTTCAGGTTTTAAGTCAACTTGAGCACTTTCATCTACCGTCTTAAAAGCATCAGTTTGAACTTCATTATCTGCAGTGGTTTAATCGTAGTACAAAATATTTTCTGCCCATCTGTTTCATCTCTTGGGCAATATTCATCCAATCGTTTTTAGGTATAACCAAGCAAATACGGTGGACCAACTGTGTTTTCTTTCTTCCTTCTTAACACTGATTTCATTGTTAGCATTGAGCATAAAACCACCTTATCTTTTAAACTTTAAAAACTTTTCCCAAACTGAGAGTCGAATTTTATTAACGACCATCAAAAATAGTAACAAAATTATATATATTGGTGTGAATATTAGGTAAGCATTAATGCGAATGTTAAACCTAACCTGAACGCCTTAAATGTTAAGTAAGTATTTACAGTAAAGCTCTTGCTTGCGGTAAGCTTTAAGTAGAAATATACGTGCCTGTGAGCACATCTTTTGCCTTTTTTATTGCTCTTATCAACATCTTCTGCTCGTTATCCTGACTTTTTACATTAACTACCTGAGCAGCTAAATTTGCAGGAAAAGTAACCAAACTTACTTCCCATAATTCCACTTGTTTCAACACCAGAGCTCCACTTTCATGATAAATGTCATACTCTATAGGTATATAGCCAATTGAAAGTCCTTTGATTACTCCAGTTTTAAGCATCAAGTAAACTTCTTCTGCCTTTTGGATACCTAAAAGTAAATGTGCAGTTATATACAGACCAACATCATTTTCATGAATATCTATAATATAACCTATAGGTTCGCTCGGGTTGTGCTGCCAGAGAAGTTTTGTTTTATCTTTATTCAAGTTTTCTTTAAATACCCCAGGTAAGATCAGATCATTCTGTTTATCAACTATGTTAAAAACGCTCGCATAACCAGAAAATAAACCGTTTTCCTCTATACTTTTTATTGATAATGATGAACAGAGAAATTTCTTATTCATAAAGCCCACTGTAGATTTAGTACCAAAAATTTTACTTGAAGTAATTTACAATACTAAACTCATTATACTAAAGTGCTCCAGAAAAAGGGAAGTATTTTTCTAATATCAAATTTGGTATCCATAATACTACTTTAGTAATAAATATTTAAGAAATTTACCAGATGGAGAAAAAGGCAAAAGAATCCAGTAGTAGAAGTTGCTTACTCTCTAATCCTACAAATTGGCGTACTATACTG
>NZ_JBFTEN010000032.1:0-10075 GCF_041154185.1 Wolbachia endosymbiont of Tettigetta isshikii
CTGAAACGCGCTTATAAGTCGTTCAAGACAGTATAGTACGCCAATTTGCAGGATTAGAGAGTGAGCAACTTCTACCACGTGATTTCTTTTGTCTTTTTTCTCTATTTAGTAAATTTCTTAAATATTTACTATTAAAATAGTATCCTGGATTCCAGTGTCGGCTACTTGGATGAATGGTAGCTGTGCAAGAGATCGCTGATAAGGATCTTAGAATAGAGTTTCAATCACTCCATAGTTTCTGTATAATCTTACATTCAATTGGTAGATTATGAAGATAATAATAGGTAGCGCTAGTAAAGAATTAGGGGAATCGATAGTTAACAAGCTAAATGTTCAACCGTCCCTTACTCAGGTATCAAGATTTCCCGATGGCGAGATGAACGTGTGCGTGGAAGGCGATATCTATAATCAAGAGGTGTACATAATACAGTCAATTTCTCCTCCTGCAAATGACAACCTTATGGAGCTCCTGATCACAATTGATGCAGTAAAGAGGTTAAGAGCCAAAAGAATAACGGCGATTATTCCCTATTATGGGTATAGCAGGCAAGATAGGGTTATTAAAAATGACAATATGCAATCTGCTTTGAGTGCGAAATTAGCTGCAAATCTCATCCAGGCTGCAGGTGCAAATGGTATTGCAATTATTGATTTGCATTCAAGTCAAACTGAAGGATTTTTTGATATACCAGTCGCTAATTTGAGCTGCCTTGAAGCATTTGCTGACTCTATACACACGGAGAATTTGGCAATAGTTGCACCCGATGTTGGAGCAATCGGTAGAGCGCGTGCTTTTGCAAAGACTTTAGAGAAAAAGTATGAGATGGGATTGAGTAATAAGATTATTGTAATAGATAAATATAGAGAGAAAGCAGGTACATCTCAGGTAATGAATGTAATAGGAGAAGTGACAAATAAGAATTGTATCATCGTTGATGATATAGTTGATTCTGGTGGCACATTATGCAATGCCGCTCTTGCTTTGAAAAGTCACGTGGCAAAGTCTGTAATTTCATGCATCACACATGGTGTGCTTTCGGGAAATGCAATTGAAAAAATCTCTTCCTCTTCTCTAGATAAATTAGTGATCACAGACACCATACTTCACAAATTTGAAAAAACTGGTAAAATAGCAGTTGTTTCAACTGCAAATATTTTGGTTCACTTCATTAAAGGGGATAAGAATGCAAGCTAGATCAACAGAAGACATCATCACTTCGCTAATAGAGTTTGTGAACAAAAGAAAAGTAACAATTACTAAGGAAGAAATGCTTAAAATTGCACAGCTTGTAAGAATTAAGTTATCAAGTGACGAAATTGAGCACTACTCTAAAGAACTAACGATGTTGGATTGGATACGTGATGCTTTGTTGCAAGTTAACACTGAAGGTGTTTCTCCTATACGTTATGGTAGTATAGATAAGGACATTCACGTACATGATGACGTTGTCAATGCTCAGAACATTAAAGAGGAGATATTGTACAATACAAAATCTGAGCATGGATATTTTGTAGTGCCAAAGGTTATAAACGATTGAAATAAGGCTGTGTTGTACAGTCCCAGAATGCAGTGGCATGATAAAGTATGAAAAAAATAGTTGACTTTCCCAAATTCACCTGCTATACTATAAGACTTTTTCTGTAAAAGGATAAGTAGCTTCAAGCACCAACGTCAAGTTGGTGCGATTTTTCTTGGTTAATATTCCTTAAGCTGGCTTTAGTATATACTAAGTTGACGCAGTTACACACTATACCTTTATCAAGTTTTTGCTTGAGGCAAATCGTTCTAACGTTTCTGAGCCTGATCATAAGAGGCTTAATGACTTTACTTGAATGTTTGATATAATAATTAAATTATAAGATCGATTGAAGTCTAGCATGGATGAAGTAGTAACATTTGGCTGTCGTTTAAATTTTTATGAAAGTCAGTTAATTAAAGAAGTACTAAGAAAAGCAGAGAGAAAAAATGTTGTTGTAGTACACAGTTGTGCAGTAACAAATGAAGCAGAACGCCAGGTGAAACAAAAAATACGTAAGATTCATAAAAATGATCCAAGTAAAGAAATTATTGTAGTTGGCTGTGCCGTTCAATTAGATCCTAAATCGTACACTAACATTCCTGGTGTAAGCAAAGTGCTGGGCAATCAAGATAAGCTAAAGACTGAAAATTATTTGCTAAATAATAACAAAATATTAGTCAGTGATAATCAAGCAAGCAGGTCAGAACCTATTCTAATTAATAAGCTTGAAGATAAATCAAGAGCATTTATCGAAGTCCAAAATGGCTGTAATCATAGCTGCACATTTTGCTCAATTACTGAAGCAAGAGGAAACAACCGATCAGTACCAATAAATAATATTATAGAGCAAATCAAGATTTTCGTAGCAAACGGTTACCAAGAAGTAGTGTTTACAGGTGTTGATATTACTGATTTTGGTACAGATTTATTCGGCAAACCTTCACTTGGTTCAATGATCAGGAGAGTTTTAAATGATGTACCGGAATTGAAGAGACTTAGGCTTTCTTCCATTGATGTTGCTGAAATTGACGACGAGTTAATCAGCTTAATAGTTAACGAATCAAGATTTATGCCATATTTACACTTAAGTTTGCAATCTGGTAATAATTTAATCCTAAAAAGGATGAAACGTCGTCACAGTAGAGAGCAAGTGATAGAATTTTGTCATAAAGTAAGGGGATTGAGGCCTAATATAGCGTTTGGTGCTGATATTATTGCTGGATTTCCAACGGAAACTGATGAAATGTTTCAAAATACTGTTAATCTCCTAAAGGAAACGAACATAGTTTACCTACATGCTTTTCCATATTCAAAGCGAAAGAATACGCCTGCTGCGCGAATGCCACAAGTGCCAGAGAATGTGCGTAAAGAAAGGGTAAAAAACTTGAGGGAAATAAGTAAAGAAATGATGAATAACTTTTATCGATCTTTGATCGGCACTAAACAAAGCGTTTTAGTTGAGCAAAATAATATCGGCAGGGCAGAAAATTTTGCATTAATAAAGCTTTCATCAGAGGTTCATGCTAAAAGCATTGTAAAAGCTAACGTTATAGGAATGGAGAGTGGTTATTTAATTGGAAATGTTCTTTCTTAATTTCTCGATGTGTGAAAAGTATTGTAAACTTGTTTATGATGAAAAGATCTACCGTTTTTGATGCATTGCTAATCTTATGTATTAGCTTCTTTTCTGCTCAGGCTAATGCAGGTGATGCTGAAGATCTAATGCTTGCAAACAGATTTGTATGCCATAAATCTAGAAAATATGATGAAAAAGAAGTTACATCAGTTAAAGATAAAAGACTTAATTTCTATATTAGTGCCAACGGTGGCAAGATATATTCTGATAACTCAGAGACATTTATGAATGGCATAAAAGCAATCGGAGAAAGAGTTCTCACTTTAGTTGAAAGCAGTTGTGGTTCTATAATAAGAAATATAGTGGAAGATGGAATTAAGAGTATACATCAATTTGATGGTAAAATTGATTTCCAGTGGCTCAGCAGCATATCTTTAGGTTACTATGCTAGAGAAAATGGCCGAATTGATTTTGAAACTATGTATTCTTGGGCCGATATTAAAAGTGATAACCCTCTACTAGTATTTGATAAATCAGTCAGTATATTTGCATTTTTGTTAAACTTCTATTATAATCCTAGTATTCAGGATACACAATTTGCTCCATATATCGGTCTTGGTATAGGACCAACAGTTTTTAGATTAAAAAAGGTTAATGGGTCACCTAAAAATTCAATACCATTAAATGTTCCTTGGTTTGCTTATCAAGTGAGACTTGGTGTTAATTATTCAATAGTTCCGGAAGTTAGAGCCTCCCTTGGTTATCGTTACTTCAGCATTCTAATACCGGTTGCAGGTGACATATCAACTCATAATATTGAAATCGGTTTGATGTTCAGTTTTTAGTTAATATATATATAAATTCTCGTCCTTTTTATCTAACAAACCAAGCGTTGGTACAATTGTTGCTTTTAAAAAGATGACGGTTTCTACCGTTCTCATATTATCCGCTAGCCTTTTTGACTTCTGATGCAATGTAGCTTTAAAGCTTTGCTTATCTTCTCTATGCTCTATAAGTCCGCCAATTACCATAACTTCACCACTCTTGATTTTTAACATAGAGTTCATTTCCCTAATTTCAATAATTGGAATGTTACTATTCAGTTTTGTTTTACTCTGCTGCGCGATGTACTCTATATTTGTGTCTTTAGTGTAGCCGTAGTATCAACATTGATGCTTAGATGGATTATTAACACAACCCCTATTGGAACACTATTCATTTTGGTAACTAAGGTATGATTGGAGTTTTTTTGTATATCAGAGGTAAAATAAACGTGATTTTTAGTGAAAGAAATCATCGTTTGCTGATTATTTATGGCATGTACTCTAGGGCTTGAAATCACAGTTGAAGTGCCAAATTTGTCTAAACTTTTTACTAAATTCCCTAGATCACCCACGCCAAAGTTCATTGCTAAATTAATAATGGAACTATCATGATTCATTACAGGTTTGGTTCCATCGCATAAATCATCTAAGTTGATGTCAGAAAGGTACTTATCGTCTAACACGACTTCAACTATCTTTGCCTCTATCATTACTTGAGAAGACGCTAACTGCTTAACTTTATTAATATATTCTTCAACAGCTTTGTGGATGCTTTTTCTAGCATTCAAAATAGTAACATCAGCTTCTCTATTAGATGAAGGAAACTCTCCATCATTTACCCCGTTAACACCCATTATTGCATTCAGCCCCTTTTCCAATGAGTTCCATAAGTCGCTGCTGTATTGAGACTTCACAACGCTATTATAATCCTTATCGGCATTGATTCCGTCACTGCTGGTAATATTGTTGTTAACAATAAAACTGCTTTGAGCAGAGTGTTGAATATTGATAAAGTCTACGTAATAATTTTGCGCGTACGGTAAATCTTGCTCAATTCTAATCACACCATTACTTGTTGAGTAGCGCAGTTTGGCGTTATCAGCTATGCTCTGAATTACTTCATTTATATTTTTAGCTTTTAGCTTTTAGCTTTAAAATAATATTGCCTGATATTTTTGGATCTATATTTAAGTTAATGTCAGAAAGTTTTCCTATCTTAATCAGCAAATCCTTTACTGGAACTTCTTCACCAATATTAATAGAAATAAGCTGACTACTGGACGTGAAATCAGGAAACTTGATGGGCAAAGGTACAATTTCTGGTACTGTTGGTTCGTTACTCTCCAAAGGAAAAATTTTGCCCTTGCATTGCCTCAGTGAATGGTCGTGCTCAATATCATGATGATTTTTGTCGTCTATTTGGGTAATATATCCCTGAGTAGGTAAGCATATACAGGAGATGATAAAAAGGAGCATTAAACATTTAAAAATGGTCATTAGAAAAAAAGCATATAAAACCATTCTAATAGATTTCTATAAAAATATTAAAAATGTATTTAATTTTGTCTTCATCTGGCAGAATTACTACACTAAATGCTGCAAATTTATAGCCTAAAGCTATAGGGTTCTCATCTATAGAGACCATCCACAAGATACTTGTTTTTGATCAGGATGATTTTGTTTCTTAAAACTTGAATTAAGTTGAATTGCTTTTTTCACTATTGTTAATTTTTTCTAGCATGAGCTCGGCAGCTTTTTGTTCAGCAACCTTTTTACTAGAAGCGTATGCAGAAACTTCACTATAGTTTTCTATGCGAATTGATATAGTAAATTCAGGATTGTGTTCTGGCCCAGTCTGTTTTGCAAGCTCATACTTTGGTAAAGGTAATTTATTTTTCTGAGTCCATTCTTGTAGCGAAGTTTTAGGATCTTGAGGAGGGATTAGCATATCCTTAGCCAGCTTCTCCCAATGTTGGGTAACAAATCTTTCAACACTTTTAAATCCGCCATCAATATAAATCGCGCCTATTAGTGCTTCAAGTGCGTTTTCCAAATTTTTTAAGTTACATTTCCCTCCATTGCAGCGTTCGCTATTATTCATGAGAATAAAATCGCCCAATTCTATTTCTTTAGCGACAGTGGCAATCGTACTGCCACAAACTAAGTCCGTTTTTCTTTTCGCCAACGCACCTTCTCTTTCCTCAGAAAATAGTTTAAACAGTATAGCAGACACAATCATATTCAAAATGCTATCACCCAAAAATTCTAACCTTTCGTAATTTTCAGTTTGATTTTCGCTATTCTTTTTATTTAAGCTTGGATGAGTCAGTGCTTCCTCTAATATCGCATCATTTTTAAACCTATAGTTGATGATTTTAGATATTGCATTGTTCACGTTTTTCATACTTGTTGTATTAAAAGGAAGTACTTCCTGCTGTATCTTTATATCAGAAAATTAGTTTTACTCCATCAAAATAAGTTGCTAAGATTTACAGTCACAACCCACTGCATCACTGATGTTACTTAGTCCATCTCTTCTTATTAGCTCTGCAAGCTCCAGATTGATTTTATTCACAACTTGAGGCCCTTGGTATATGAGAGCAGTGTACAGTTGTACTAGAGAGGCTCCTGCCTTTATTTTTTTATACGCATCAGCACCGCTTGAGATTCCCCCACATCCTATTAATAATGTTTTGCCCTTAGTGAGTTTATACATGTCACTCAATAATTCAGTCGAAAGTTTAAACAATGGCCTGCCGCTCAATCCGCCAATTTCGTTGTGATGAGAATGCAGATTATCTCGGCTAACCGTAGTATTGCTTACTATCAAGCCGTCAATTTTGTATTCCAATACAAGCTCAGCAATATTTTCTTTTGTTTGCTGATTTATGTCTGGAGAAATTTTTAATATTATTGGCATAGATTCAGAATTATCAATTGATTTCCGAGTTAGAGTTATGGACTTCAACAATTCCGATAATTCTTGTTTATTGTGCATGTTACGTAAATTTGGCGTATTTGGAGATGAGATATTCAGCACTATATAACTACTTTTCCCATATACCATCTTTATTAAGTCAATATAGTCACTGATTTGGTCCTTCGAAGTGCTATTTTTCCCTATATTGATGCCGAAAACGCAATCATCAAGCTTGGTTTCATTTATTCGTTTAAGGAAATAGTCTATTCCTTTATTATTAAATCCCAATCTATTGATTATTCCTTTGTCTTTAATTAAACGAAAAATTCTCGGTTTTTTGTTCCCATATTGAGGGTGTTTAGTTACAGTACCAGCCTCAATAAATCCAAAACCAAATGAGAGCATGGGCCTTATAACTTCCGCATTTTTGTCAAAACCTGCAGCAAGACCCACAGGACTTCTAAGTTTATTACCAAAGAAGTTTACGTTTAAAGATTCTGGTAGTTCTATAGGTTTTCCACAAGGCATCTTTTTTAATATCGTGATTGCCAAGGAATGAGCAATTTCAGGTGGTAGCAAAAACAGTAAATTACGTAATATCATTTTGTAAAACACTCTTCAGTTTATTTTCTACCATAGAACGCTACGGGAGTATAACCATAACTTTAAAAGAAGACGTTTTTATTGATTTTGAATAAGCTTTCTGGCCTTGCCCAGTTCATGTTAGTCATAAATATTTAAAAAATTTACCAAATAAGAAAAAAAGCAAAAGAAGCCCCGTTGGCGGCTAATTATTTATATTAACTTTATACATTGGTGTTTTTTATTGTCTTAAACGCTTTAACAAGAGCATTTTAACTTATTTTAGGTAAAAACCTTGAAAGTTTGTAAAGACATAAGACGACAAGTACATTAAGTTTTTTGTCGTTTAATCTGCACAGACTGAAGATAAATAATAGCTTCATTCTCGTTATAAGGGTAACGACGAAGGTTGTCAAGTAGTTTTTTTGTTTCTGTTGAGTAACGGTTGATCAAATCATAAGGAGGTTCTTAAGAGGAAGTGCTTATGTCAAAATAGAATTTTTTACACTTTAAAAAAGTAATGTATACTTTGTTGACTGAAAATCACTTTTTTGATATGCAAGACTTTAAAATATTAGAAAACCTAAAAGCCAAAGCACTAGAAGCTGAAAAAGGAGGCGGTCCTGATAGGATCAACAAACAACATGCAAAAGGGAAACTAACTGCTAGAGAAAGGCTGAATATACTGCTCGATGAAAATTCGTTTGAAGAATACGACAAATTCGTAAAACACCATGCAACTGATTTTGGCATGCAAAATGATAATTTTCTAGGTGATGGGGTTCTAATTGGCAACGGTACTATCTATGGCAGAAAGGTTTTTGTTTATTCTCAGGATTTCACTGTTTTTGGTGGTTCACTTGGTACGTCACATGCAAGAAAAATATGCAAAATTATGGATATGGCAATTAATGCCAGGGCTCCAATTATCGGACTAAATGACTCTGGTGGAGCTAGAATTCAAGAAGGAGTAAATTCCCTTGCTGGCTATGGAGAAATTTTTCAAAGGAATGTAAATGCATCAGGTGTTATACCACAAATCTCTCTAATCATGGGCCCATGTGCTGGCGGTGCAGTTTATTCTCCAGCATTAACTGACTTTACTTTCATGGTAAAAAACAGCTCATACATGTTCATAACAGGACCAGATGTAGTAAAAAAAGTCACCTACGAAGACGTAAGCCATGAAGATCTCGGTGGAGCAAAAATCCATACAAGCAAGACAGGAGTTGCAGATTTCGCATTTAATAATGATGTTGAAATGCTGCTAAAAATGCGTGAATTCTTCACCTTTTTTCCGGTAAATAATCAACAATCCCCTAAACCTGTACCAATCTGCAATGATGTCGATGATGTCGATGATGTCGATGAATCTTTAAATACTCTAATTCCTAGCAATCCTAATATTCCTTATGATATGTATGAGCTGATTGAAAAGGTGTGTGATGAAAGGAAGTTTTTTGAGCTAAAACCTGATTTTGCCCGTAATATCATAATTGGTTTTGGCAGAATTGAAGGTAACACTGTTGGTATTGTTGCAAATCAACCTATGCACCTTGCAGGATGTTTGGATATTGACTCTTCAAGAAAAGCCGCAAGGTTTGTAAGGTTCTGTGACGCATTTAGTATCCCTATCATCACACTCATTGATGTTCCTGGGTTCCTGCCAGGTACAAATCAAGAATATAATAATATAATACAACACGGAGCAAAGTTGCTTTATGCTTATGCTGAAGCGACTGTACCAAAAATTAGCCTTATTACTAGAAAAGCGTATGGTGGTGCATACATTGTCATGAACTCTAAACATCTAAAAGGTGATATAAATTACGCTTGGCCGACTGCTGAAATAGCTGTCATGGGCCCTGAGGGTGCAGTTGAAATTATATTTCGACGTGAAAAAGATCAACAAACACTGGCTAAAGAGTACAAAGAAAAATTCGCTAATCCATTTTTTGCTGCATCACATGGATATATTGATGATATAATAGTGCCAAGTAAAACAAGGCATCACCTTTATAAAGCATTAGAGCTACTCAAAAACAAGAAAGTAGAAAGAATATGGAAAAAGCATGATAATCTGCCTTTGTAACTTTTTTCTAGGTTTTTGTAATTAGTTTTCACTTAAATTAACAGACTAGATTCTGTAATTTTAGGAGGGGCGCAATCTTTCACTTGGGCTTTTTTAACTTAAAATAAATATAGAAAATTGCTTGAACTAGCAGCCTTTAAAAATATGGTTGAATAATTGTTAGTAATAATGTATAAGTATTAATACTTTTTAAGTTAATTTCTCATGGCTTTTTCAAAGTTTCTTGACCCAAAATTGGACCTAACATTCAAGAAAATCTTTGGCACTGAAAAAAATTGTAAGTTAAAAACGTGATATAAAAGAGATAAGAGAGAAAGATAACCATACTCACTATAGGAATAGAGTTATCATGGGCATGTGCGACCGAGAAAAAATTGGTATTACAACCGTTCTTATCAAGGTACACGAGCCCTATCTCTCGATACGTTTGAATAGTTGTTTGGGACATATATATATGCACCCGTTTACAATCTTAAATTAACAAAACTATCGAGGTTTATTATTGTTATATCTTATCAAAATTTTATTGGCATTGACATCGGAAAATTTAAAAATGTCGTT
>NZ_JBFTEN010000063.1:0-284 GCF_041154185.1 Wolbachia endosymbiont of Tettigetta isshikii
AGTTGTGCAAATACTTACTAAAGTGGCAACACAAGTGAACAACGTTAAAGTGGGATGATGAGCTTTTAAAAGTAGAAATTCAAGACTTCGAAAATTTGGAGTTTTACCTTAAAATAACTCTGGAGGATCGAACCAGTTAATGTTGCAAATAACAAATAAATGATTTATAATGCCTACACAAAAGCTTAAAAATGTATGTTCAACACATTTAAATCGGTAGGTCCACTTGTAGCATTTATTCTCAACCTACTCAAACCTTTCTTAAATTGAAGTGGTGTTTCCCA
>NZ_JBFTEN010000064.1:0-278 GCF_041154185.1 Wolbachia endosymbiont of Tettigetta isshikii
AAAAAAAAGACAAAAGAAATCCCGTGGTAGAAGTTGCTCACTCTCTAATCCTGCAAATTGGCGTACTATACTGTCTTAAACGACTTATAAGCGCGTTTCATCTTGTATAGGGAAAAACCAGAAGTTTTATAAAGACATGCAGTGCACATAGTGCGAAAAATTAAACATGAGACGCCAAATATGCTAAGTTTTTTGTCATTTAATCTGCACAGACTGAAGATAAAATAGCTTCAGTCTCATTATAAGGGTAACGGCGGAGGTTGTCAAGTAGTTTTTTT
>NZ_JBFTEN010000008.1:0-40906 GCF_041154185.1 Wolbachia endosymbiont of Tettigetta isshikii
CATAATGATTAAATGGTGTGTTTTAAATTGAGATTAGCTACTTTCTATGTTCACAAAATTAGTTTGCTTGTGAGCAAGCAAACTTTCCTAGATTCCAGCGTCACACGCTGGAATGACAAAGTTATGGGTATCATCTAAGCGCACTTTTCCCGTCATCCCAGCGCACAACGCTGGGATCTCATTTCATTTTACAATGGCATCACCCAAGTAGCCTTTTTTTTGTCATCCCAGTACTCGATACTGGGATCTAGGATACTACTTTAGTAGTAAATATTTAAGAAATTTACCAAGTGAGGAAAAAAGCAAAAAACCCCGTGGTAGCTAGTTATTTACTACCTATCTTATAACATTGGCGTTTTTGATGTCTTAAACGACTTATAAGCGCGTTTGAGCTTGTATAGGTAAAAAACCAAAAGTTTTAAAAGAGATGCAGTACACATAGTGCGAAAAATTAAACATGAGACGCCAAATATGCTAAGTTTCTTTGTCATTTAATCTGCACAGACTGAAGATAAATAATAACTTCAGTACTATGATAATGGTAACGGCGAAGGTTGTTAAGTAGTTTTTTTGTTTCTATTGGAAACAGTTGTTATATGCCTATTTCAACAGTAGACAGTGTCACTTCTAATTACCTTAACATTTTCTCTTGGTAGTTCTTTAATGAATCGCGAGACATACATTGGCTGCCACTGGTTATTCACTTCCCTTCTGTCTGCGCATGAAATGATCAACTTTTCTTTTGCTCTGGTTATTCCAACATATGCAAGTCTTCTCTCTTCTTCCAAAGCTTTACCACTGCTGTCCTCGAAAGATCTTTGATGTGGAAATAGCCCCTCTTCCCAGCCAGGCAGAAACACACATGGAAATTCAAGTCCTTTGGCTGCATGAAGAGTCATAACATACACGGTGTTGTAATTATTCATATTATCAACTTCCATCACTAGACTTATGTGCTCTAGGAGAGTTGTAACACTATCGAAATTTTTCAAAGATGAAATGAGTTCTCTAACATTCTCTATGCGTGCTAAACCTGTCACTTCTTCATTTTCAAGCATTTCAATATATCCTGATTGATTTGCTATAGTCTTAACAAGCTCGTTTAGCGGCTTTACGCTTACTATTTTTTCCCAAGCTTTAATTTTATTTAAAAAACCATTTAGCGAAAGTTTGGTTTTCTCAGCCACTTGATTACTATCAACCAATGTTTTTGCCACTTCAAAAAAAGAAATTCTGTTATTTTGAGCAACCGCATATATCTTTTTCATGGTGGTCGGCCCTATGCTTCTTTTTGGCTGATTTACAATCCTCTCAAAAGCTAAGTCATCATTATTGTTTATAACGAGTCTTAAATATGCAATTATATCCCTAACTTCTTGACGTTCGTAGAATTTTACACCACTTACAATCTTATAAGGGATTGAGTATTTTATAAAGTACTCTTCTAGAACTCTAGTTTGGAAAGTAGCTCTCACCAGCACTGCAATGTCACTGAATTTGTATTTATTTAGCTTTAATATCTGCTCGCTTATGAACCTCGCTTCGATTTTCCCATCCAATAGTTTTATTAGATTTACTTTCTCTCCTTTAATATTTGTCGTCCACAATTTTTTTTCTAAGCGGGTTTTATTGTGATTGATAACATGTGATGCAGTTGCAAGTATATGGGATGTTGATCTATAATTGCATTCCAGTTTGACGGTTTTTGCACCTTTAAAGTCGTCGGAAAATTTTAAAATGTTTTCAACTTCTGCACCACGCCAACTATATATCGATTGATCATCGTCTCCAACACAGCAAATATTTGAGTGCTCTTTTGCAAGGTATTGTAGCCAAAAATATTGTATTGTATTTGTATCTTGATACTCATCTACCATGATATATTTAAATTTGTTTTGGTAGTAGGACAGAGTTTCAGTATTTTGGTTGAAAAGTTGTATATTGTATAGCAGTAAATCACCAAAATCGACAGAGTTAAGGAATTTTAACCTCTCTTGATATTGGTGATAGACTTTTAATGCTGTTACATATACTGGCCTAAATAATTGGGTTTCTTCTACTTCAGATGGCAGTAAAGACTTTTCTTTCCATTGCTTAATAATATTCATAATGGTCTTATGTTTTTCTGATAAATTATTCGGGCTTATATCATTAATAATATTTTTTATCACCTGTAATTGGTCATCTACACCAATGATTGTAAAATTAGACTTTAAACCTATAATTTCAGCATTACGACGTAAAATTCTTGCTGCAATTGCATGGAAAGTGCCAAGCCATGGTATATTTGTGCCAGTGAGTTCAAGTACCCTTGATACCATTTCATTTGCTGCTTTATTTGTGAATGTGACTGCTAATATCTCATCGGAATTAGCGTAGCCATTTCTAATTATATGCGCTATTCTTGAAGTAATTGTTCTTGTTTTTCCTGTTCCAGCACCGGCCAATATCAAAACTGGCCCATCTACGTTAGTTACAGCCAATTGTTGTTCCGAATTTAGCAGTGAGAGATAATCACTCATTGTAGCCCTACCAAATATAGTCACATAAGTTAACCCTATTGTTTGTGCTCTGTAAAGTTTTTGTTTTGAATGTGATCTAGGCAGTGACAATCACTGAAGCAATTGACCTAGATTTACAATTAGATATGTAAGGAAATATCGTGCATATACTAAAACCGGTGGGATTGGTAGGACTCGAACCTACGACCAATTCGTTATGAGCGAACTGCTCTAACCAACTGAGCTACAATCCCCTTCATTAATATTTATAATACACACAAAAACAAACTTGTCTATTAGCTTATTTCGCTATCAACCCAACTTGACAAGTCACTTATTGCACCAATTTTGCGTGCAACTTCCTTACCGTCTTGAAATATGATCAAAGTAGGTATAGATTGAATTCCATATTCACTCGGCACTTCAGTTCCTTCATCTATGTTGAACTTGCAGACCTTAACCTTGCCCTTCTTATCTTTAGCTAACTGTTCAATACGCGGCATTAGACTTTTACATGGCCCACACCACTCTGCCCAAAAGTCCACTAATACAAACCCCTTGTAATCAGTGACCTCAGACTTAAAATTTTGATCATTTATTGATGTAATATCGTCACTCATAAAATACCTAGCTAAATTTGTACAATATAGCGCACTTACCAGCAACTAATCAACTAAATTCTTACTGAAGAGCCTGAAAGATTGTCTAAAGTATTTTGCATAACTTCCATTACATCTGATGACTAAAGATGTCCACATTTTCCCACCCCATTAAATCTAATTTAACACGAGTAGGAAGAAATTCAAAGCACTTTTGGGCTAATTCTTTTCTGTTTTCACGTTCCAGCATAGAATCTAGCTTTTCCTTTATTTTATGGAGATATAAAACATCAGATGCAGCGTAGCTCTTTTGCTTGTCTGTTAAATCATCGCCTCCCCAATCAGAGGATTGCTGCTGCTTATTTAACTTAGTATCAAGCAATTCTAGGCATAATTCCTTTAGACTATGATTGTCTGTATAAGTACGAACCAAACGTGAAGCTATTTTTGTGCAATAACATGGAAGTGCCCAAGTTTCCAAGTAATAGCATATGATGCTGACATCAAACCGTGCAAAGTGAAATATTTTAGTTATATTTTTATCCCCTAATATTTTTCTTAAATTTGGAGCTGCATAATCACTTTTCAACTGAACTAAGTGAGCGTTGCCATCGTTAAAAGAGAGCTGTACAAGACACAATCTGTCTCTAACATGAAATAGTCCCATCGCCTCTGTATCAACAGCTATAGACCTTACGTTATCTGGTATTGAACTAGCCGGCAAGTCATCTTTATGTACAAATATTCTCATAAGACTTTGTGGAATATTGAAGGACTAATAATAATTGAAAGTGAGTTTTAAGTACACAAATAATAGACAACTCCTAACATTTTAGTATGCATGGGGTTTACAAATCGTTGTATATGCCTATAATTTAAGAAGTGAAAGACTGCGGGAGTAGTTCAGTTGGTAGAACGCAACCTTGCCAAGGTTGAGGTCAAGGGTTCGAACCCCTTCTCTCGCTCTTTTTTTCAAAATCATTCAAAAAATTTGCTTGACAACCTCCGCTGTTACCCTTACCATGGAACTGAAGCTATTCATTTAGCTTCAGTCTGTGCAGATTAAACAACGAAAGTATCACCGTTGGTGTCTTATGTTTAATTTTTTGCACTATGTGCACCTCATGTCTTTATTAATTTCACCTAGACTTCTAGGTTTTTCCCTATACAAGCTGAAACGCGCTTATAAATCGTTCAAGACAGTATAGTACGCCAATTTCAAGGATTAGAGAGTGAGCAACTTCTACCACGGGATTTCTTTTGCCTTTTTTTCCGCTTGGTAAATTTCTTAAACATTAAGCTAAGGTTAGTTGCGGTTTAAAAGCAGCTAAATTGCAGCGTTTAAAGCTAAAAAGATGCCAATGTTTTGAACAGATATTGACCGTGGCTTCTTTTGCTTTTTTTTCAGCTTTTATGCAGGAAAATAGTCAGATCATAGCAAACTAAGTTTTGATGCAAACGTGGCTTTTCAAAATTTTGCAAAAATCCCCTAATTAGCAGGGTTGACTTATCTTTTTAGTGTTTATAATGAAGGTTAGGTTATCAGATAGCATAGGTAGTGCGTAATCTTCTGCAGAAATGTTTAATTCTACTAATTCTTAGCATAAATGTCTGTTATGCAGAGAATGTTTTACTACAAGCCCCACATAAAGTTTCTGAAGAAGATATTAACAGAGTACCAGCTAATCATGTCAGTAGTATATGTTTCGCTCAGACAGAACCGCAAAAATGGCATGTGAAATGGTGCTGTAACTCTTGTATAGACTCTGGAAGCAGCAAATCAGGGTTTCAGCTATCCTTTAATGGTGAAGATTTAATTAAAGAATTAACAAAGCAAGAAAACGTCTTGCTCAGCGATAAAGAAGGACAAAAAAATTACGAATACGGTTGTGTGGTTAGTGACAAAAGGTTAAGTAGCAAAAGATCAAACAATACCTATCATTTTGCTCAAACTTTGTACGAGCAAAATGCAACTCCCAATAGGATGTCAGTACCACAAATTGCTAGACTCATCAACGACAAGAATGTAGTTTTCTACACTGGTGCTGGAATATCAGCGCTAGTAGTGCCAGATGTATCCGAGCTTAATAAACAAATTGGAGTGGCTTTTTACGACCGCAACTTAAAACAAGACGATGTTATTGTACTTATACATAAAATTCTCAAGGAACCAGAAAAGTTTTCAAAAATTATAAGCAATTTCTACAAAGCTTGTCTTTATAGTACGCCAACTTCAGCTCATTACGCAGTGAAGAACATAGCTCTACTTAAAAATTGGCAGCTACTCACTGAAAATGTGGATCTACTTCACAAACGTTCAGGGATTGAGGTCTTGGGAAACACGAGTGGTAAAATGAATTTTAATTGGTTGATGAATAATATCAAACCAGAGCACTTAAGGCAAATTGATTTTATTGTTACCTGTGGACTCAATAGTGACACAGTTGGGTTTCTCGCTTTGTATAAAAAACATAATCCTAAAGGAAAGATAATTGCAATGAACCTAATACAACCAAATTACTTAGGAGATGATGATATTTTGGTAGCTGGTGATTTACAAGAAACTTTGCCTGATTTATTTGAGAACTTATCTCGGCTTTAATTGCGTGAGAACAGAAACTTTACAGAGTGCAAATAGCGAGAATAACTTATTGTTGACAGCTTTAATTTATTAATATATAATATATATATACTAATAAATGGAGCTCAAAATGTACGACATATTTGGTTACTTTCCAAAAAATAATACTTGCAACACACAAAGTGATAAATCAGATAGAGAAAGTTATCAATACACAAAAAGAGATTACGTAACAATTTACTTCAACAACACATTAGCCAGTTTAGACAGATCATGGGAAAGTTTTAAAATAGATGCATATTTGACTATGTATAAAATTAGAACTTGGTTAGAGAAAAAATACAAAAGCTTTACTGAACAAGTTAAAAAGTACGATTTTCACGCCCCAACAGAAAAACCTCCAATTATTGAAGAAATAGAAATGAAGGAACTGAACTGTGCATTTAGACCATTCCGAACTCCTCCTATTCATCCAGCAAGCAGCGATCTTGACGCCAATAACCTAAAGCAAATTGCTGTTACTCAACACGCACCTCAAGTTACTCAACAAAAATAGATTAGGTCTTTAATGCATGATCGTATTTATTCAGTGGCGTGGTGAATATTGAAGCAAAAGTGGTATCATATAAGTAGCTGACACGCAACTGTACGAACGTTGTGCGTCACGCGCTGGAATGACACCCTTCACAGGCTTTTGAATTGCTTTAGCTATAAATATTAAGAAGCTTACCAAATAAAAAAAGGTAAAGAAACCCCGAGTGGCGAGTTTTGACTCTATAATACTGTAAATTGGCGCTATAATAATTTACTGACGCTTAGTTTAAGCCCGATTTGGCTGAATGTAGAAAAAATGAAAAAGACATGCAGCCGCTATAATTTGATACAATCCGCCAAAAAATACCCTGAGTTTTTTACTGAATTTTGTCATTGAGCCTGCAGATCAGAAACAAGTTTTGAGTCAGAAATACCCTTGTTGTAACAATAAGGGTGCTGGAGGAATTTGTCAAGTAGTTTTTTGTTTCTATTGTTGGTTTTTTAGAAATAGCGCTTTACAGTATCATACTGTCTGCAGAGTGATATTGCTTATTCAACCAGTCTGCAAATTCTTTACTGCTACTTATTTCCCATATTTCGCTTTGTAGATCATGGTGACACTTGTAATCTCCTTGTCCAGTACAGTGGAATTGTTTTACAATCGTCTTAGGATGTCGATCGCTTAAGAACTTTGATACTACAATTCCCGTTTTATAAGGATTATCGCTTGTTTGATCATAATAACCATAATATATATTATATAAACTCAAGTTCCCAGACTTAACCTTATCGATTCCCTGCTTAAAACGAGCTTTACATATGGAATTTTCTTCAAGCTCATCGCATGTTTTTTCGCATGCTATAAAGTCTGCACTTCCCTCAAAAACTGGCAATTGAAGCTTCGGCGACAAACCTTCAATGACTGGCTGATAAAACTTGAGAAACTGAATGCAATGGGCAAATTCATGGGAAATATGATACTCAATAGAATTGTCAGAAAAGGGCGTGTTAAAAAGCAATCCATCTCTTTCATTGAGAAAGAGAAATATATCTGAAGCTGAGAACTTTGAAAGCTCTCTATACTTGGGGTGGTTATTGTTGACTGTTAATCCAGTCCAAGTTTTCGGTGGATCAAAGTTGTGTACTTTCTTCAAAACTTCAGCGAGTTGATCCCTATTTTCCAGCATAAAAATGCGAAAATTTGTGTAATCATCAATCTGAACATCAAAAAACCTATAACACCTCTTTAAAGTATTATTGGTGGTTTCTTCGATATTTTTTAATCTCTCACTGCTAAGATTCTTGTGAAATACCTCCACTATCAAATTACTTCCTTCAACACTATAAACATGCTTATCAGGAAGGATTCCACCCACCTCAATTTCAAGTTTGTCTCTAGGCTCGTAGTTTGGCTTACTAGGACCAAAGAATTCTTTAATGCTGCTAAAAAGGCTCATACCATTTTATGGTATTAATATACCTATTATATTATAATAGGTAATTTCCGTCAAGAAATGTAGCTAGCTCAAGCCATATAACCACTTACAGGAGTTTTAGACAGTTTCGGTTTTATTGATGTATTACCTCAGAATATAAAAAGAAGATTAACTTATTAATATTTTTGTTGACATTAGTATGTTAAAATAGCTATAATAACTTTTTATTAAAATAATAAATAAAATTATGTTTATGTTAAATAAATTGTTCAAAGTTAACTCAAATACGTTAAAAATTAAAGAAGCGACAGGTTTCAACCAAGCAAACATAGCACTCATTGAGAGAAATGGTGTTGCTTATAGACTCAGAAATCAAGATAACGGTAATGGAACCAGTAAAGTAAAATTACTCATTAGTCCATTATACCAATCAAAAACATACGAGTGCGATATAGATGTTAACGTAGCAAATGAATTCAAGGGCCAATTATCCCTCACACTGATAGAAAATTCATCTGAAATAGATAAAGTTGGAATAATCTCTCCTGAAGAAGGGATTAACAAAGAAGGAAAAAAACACATTAAAGGCCTAACATTCAGCACTTACAAAATCAAGCATTCAACTAACGCCCCTTCAGTTGAGTATTCAGGTAAAACTAAATTGCAAAAAAAAACGATAATAATAGCAATCCTGCAAATAAAGATAACAGTTACTTTCAACCAAAAGCAGTGAAAGTTGACAATGGTAACGTTATTGTAATCGCCCATAACTTAAAGGATCAAACCCTAGTTTCTTGGTATCTGAAACCAAACGAAAGCGGAACATTTAGAGCACTACCTGTAAAAAAAGGCATCATAGAAAGAAAATTATTCAAATTTGATAATCCAGGGCAATTGGCATTAAATGAAAACACGATGCTTTATGCTCAAATGAGTAAAAAAAGATTATCAAGGAAAATCAGGTGAGAAAAACACAAATTTTTAAATTTGATGTAGCCAAAATAGTCTAGAATTTGAAGGACAGAAAGGGAGCTAACGAATGTCTGCTTAGTAAAAAAGAGTGCCAAGTAGATAATAAGGCATTATCTCTTTCCAGTAAATATGAAATAAGCTTTTTACAGCATGTAAAGCAAACAAAGGGAAATGATCTAGTTGCTTTTCTTGCGAAAGGCCAATCTTCTAACATGCAAGAATTGCATTTAGCAAGTCTTGCTAAGAACGGATCAAAATCGGACTTTATTGTTCATGAATTTAAAGATCCTATAGATCAATTGTATGTTAAAGACGGTGGTCAAGGTTGCTTTATTGTAACTGCAACAAGCGGAGAAAATATCATAATTTTCCATCACAGAAGATTCGAAAAAGCTTCCAAGATAATAACAATACCAGCAAATAGTATTAAAGCTCTCAATGATTTTGTTAATATCATTAACGGTCAATTGACGCCTAGTATTATTTCTAGTAGTACCGTAGCTCCCACAACTACCACAAAGAAAGTTGATACTTCTACGAAAACGTCAACCACTGCAATTACTTATACAACAAAAACTGATGCCGTGGAGACTACTCATCCTTCAACAGCAGAGTTAACAACTCAAACAAATACAGTGTTTACAATGGTGAAACCAACAACATCTGAAACAACCGTTACTTCAAAAGCTACCACAGTTATTACAGACACTGATGAAATAAGTACTGCAAAATCTTCTGCAACAGCGAAGCCAACAACGCCTGTCACTCCACAAGCAACGACAGTTAAACGAGTCACAACGCCAACTCATGAGCCAATTACAAACTCAGAGAAAACTACATACACAGTATTTACTATACCAAGCACCAGAACAAGAGAGTTGACAACTTCTGCATCTATCACAACTTTGCCTCCTCAACAAACTTCTTCTTCGTATCCAGTTCAACATGCTATAATGGGTCCTTAGGCAGGAATAATAGCAGGATCTGTACTTGGAGCAATGGGCATCGTTATTGGAATCATAGGATTCATAGCATATAAATATGTTCAGAAACATCGTCGCTATAGTGCTGCTACTGTGTTAGAGCTATCTGATTTAGAGTCAAATTCGAATAGCAGTAGTGGAGAACTTTTTATCAGTAACAGCAGAACAAGCAGTCCTGAAATAGTGTTAGGCAGCGTATCAGTGGAAAGTGGTAGCAGATCTAGCGGTCCATCACCCGAAGGTAGTATAAATTCAGGGTCTAGAAGACCATCTTTAAATAGCAATGATGTACTAGGACATTACCTCTAGCTGTTTTGCTTGATGTTTGATATGCGGACCATTGATTAGCAGGGAAATTATTTTACTTTTATGATTTTCATGTTAAAGTATAGTCCTAGGTGAAATAAGTAGCTGCTGTTGTGTGATAAGCACAGCAGAGGAAAGTCCGGGCTCCAAGGAAAAATAGTGACGGGTAACGCCCGCCGGGGGTAACTCCAGTTATAGGGCTACAGAAAATTACCGCCTAAAGTATTTTAGGTAAGGGTGAAAAGGTGTGGTAAGAGCACACCATAACAATGGCAACATTGGTAGTCGAGCAACCAACACTAGGAGCAAGATTAAATAAGAGTAGACCTTATGTTTTTCCTCATATCTACTCGGGTAAATCGCAAGCAGTAAATGGTAACATTTACTCCAGATAAATAGCTACATAAACAGAACCCGGCTTACATTTCACCTAGACACTCACATAAATATCAATTATACCGTATTCAAATGTATAAGCACTTTATGCATTGTCTTTTACTTGTTCTACTTGATAGCCACCACTATTCTCACCTACATTGGCATTAGAATATTCTTCTTCATCAACATACTCTTTCAGGACATACCCTCTGCCCCAAACGGTTTCTATATGGCTTTTTCCATCATTTGCACTTTCAAGTTTCTTACGCAACTTGCACATAAAGACATCAACTATTTTGTTATCTGAAGGTTCATCTAAGCCATTGTAGAGATGATTTAAAAACATTTCCTTTGTTAGTACTGTTCCTTTACGTAATGCTAGCAACTCTATCATAGAATATTCTTTATTAGTCAGATGAACCGTTTTACCTTTTACCTCAACAATCCTATGATCAAAATTGATATTTATGTTACCAATTTTTATAACTGATTCAGGATGACCTTTAGTACGACGTACTATTGC
This sequence comes from Wolbachia endosymbiont of Tettigetta isshikii, assembly GCF_041154185.1. Classification (NCBI taxonomy): domain Bacteria; kingdom Pseudomonadati; phylum Pseudomonadota; class Alphaproteobacteria; order Rickettsiales; family Anaplasmataceae; genus Wolbachia; species Wolbachia endosymbiont of Tettigetta isshikii. The sequence goes on from NZ_JBFTEN010000008.1 coordinate 10,814, forward strand.
CTTTATTCGAGCAAGTAGCTCACTTTTATGGAATGGTTTAGTTAAGTAATCATCAGCACCATATCCAAGTCCTTTAGCTTTCTGATTAACGGCTGATATACACGAAAGTATCAGGACAGGAACTTTAATTTTTGCACTTCTTAGTCTTAACAATATATCATATCCATCAATATCACCGGGCAAGTGTATATCTAGAATAACTAGGTCATAGTGATCTCCATTTGAGGAAACCATATTATTGTTGTAGTCTTGCGCAGAAGTTACAACATCACAAAAGTGCCCATCAGAAGTTAAAGCGTTAACCACAGTCTTTGCACTTACTTGATCATCTTCAATTAGTAATATACGCATATTTTACACCCCGTAAGTAATTTATAATTTTAGTAATATATATAACTAAGGAAAGTAACAAATCAAACTTTTATTAATAAATGGTTAAAACTACTAGTAATAGATATACCATTCCAAAACTATATAAATAGATCTAAAACATAATAGATATACTATATATCATAAGAATAATATTATTTTTAGTAAATATTGAGTTAAAACTATTATTACTAAAAGAATACTTAGGTTAATAAATATTTAACTATTTTATATATCTGTGTTATATTTTTAATTTACTTATCCTAGCATTCTAAAGTATAAGTAATACTTTTCAGGGACATTGTGTGACTATATCAATTTTAGGTGCTGGTGCATGGGGTACAGCAATTGCAATTTCACTAAGTGATAAACAAGATGTGATTTTGTGGACCCACAATAAAACTACTTTCGAATCAATCAATAGAACAAGAGAAAGTGACAAATTATTTGGTTGTAGAATCCCTGATAGCGTGCAAGTAAAATTAGCTATTGAGGAAGCAGTTAATGCTTCAGCAATAGTCCTCGCTGTTCCTACCCAATCTCTAAGACAGGTATGTCAGCAATTACATGATTGTGACCTAAAAAAAGACGTAGCAATAATCTTAGCCTGTAAGGGAATAGAAAGATCTACATTAAAACTACCTAGTGAAATAGTAAATGAAGTTTTACCTAACAATCAAGTTGCCATTTTTTCAGGTCCAAGTTTCGCCATAGAAGTCGCAAAAAAACTACCATATTCAATGGTTCTTGCATGTCAAAACAGCACATTAGGTCCAAAGCTAATATCAGAACTACAGCAGGAAAATATTAAACTACACTTTAGCAGGGACATCATAGGAGTACAGATTTGTGCAGCATTAAAAAACGTTTTTGCTATAGCATGTGGAATTATTTTAAGTAAAAAACTCGGATGCAATGCTCACGCAGCACTGATAACAAATAGTATGAATGAAGTAAAGACTTTATATCTAGCAAAAACAGGTAACGCTAACATAGACATAGACACGCTACTTGGGCCAGCATGTTTGGGTGATCTGGTCATGACATGCACGTCCTTGAATTCAAGAAATCTGTCCTTTGGGTTTAAAATAGGTAGTAGTAACGATAGCTTTGACGTTCAGCAGATTCTGTCAGAAGGTAAGTCAGTGACTGAAGGTTTTAGTACTGCTCAATCTGCATTTAATTTAGCAAAGAAGTTAAAGATAAAAATGCTTATATGTGAAGCGGTATATAGATTATTGTATGAAAGTATATCTATAAAGGATACTATCTTTGCTCTTGTAAATTAATTTTGTAGTTTTGTGTACTGTGGAATTTTTATATAAATTGATATCAACATGGTGGCTATCTGGCACAGTAAAAAAAATGCCAGGTACTGTAGGCAGTTTAGCTGCTTATCCAATTGTTCCTCTAATACTAGGTAATAAAATTTTAGGTGCAGCAATTATCTTTTTCTTATTCTTAATCGGATTGTGGTCCACAAGTAATTACGTAAAACATTATCAGACTTCACATGATCCAAAAGAGGTAGTGATTGACGAAGTAGTTGGTCAATTGCTGACAATATTTCTAATTTCAACATTGCTAAACCAAGAAGTGAATTGTCCTTTATTACTGTTGTGCTTTTTTTCTTTTAGGTTTTTTGATATAATAAAAACGTGGCCTATAAATTTGATCGATAAAAATATCAAAGGTCCTCTAGGCGTTATGCTAGATGATATTATAGCTGCAATTTTAGCCTGTGTTCTCATATGGGCCTTTTATTGTTCATTGTCTGTATATGCAGGATAAGAAAATTTATTATTCAAGATTGGTTACTAAAAATCTGAAGGATTATATACTGTACACAGCAAGCTTATCTCAGTGGGAAGTGCATGATGAATTTGATAACATTACATTTACAATAAATGGCACTAGAGAGTCATTATTCAATTTTGTGTTTTGTGGAGACCAATGTAACGAGCTTTCTGTACAAAGAACTCTAGATTATCTTAGAGCAAGGAATATAGAAGCAACATGGGTAATGGATTTTCATGTAAAGACAAATGACATTTTAGAAAAGTGTGAGATAAAACACGTTAGCACACCAAAAAAAGCTTTACTTAACATGAAAAACTACCTCTTACCTGCTGATATTGTTCCAGATTTGAGGTTGAACGCTGTAAATAGTAGCAACCTCTTAGAACAGTTAGATTTATGTACTTCTAAGATTTTTCATCACAACGTTGGAATTGTCAGCACATTTTTTCGCGGATTATCGAGTTATAATGATAAAGACTCGGGATTAAGATTTTTTCTTGCAACGCTAAACAACGAAGTTGTTGGAACATGCGGCTTTTGCATTCAGGACAACATAGCTGGTTTCTATAGCGATGGAGTTTTACCGATTCATAGAAATCGTAGAATAGGTACCCAAATGGTTTTAGAAAGAATCAAGATAATTCAGCAGCTTAAGTGCAAATATACAGTAGCACATTGTATGAAACCTTCCATCAACCTCTACAGAAGATTGGGCTTTCAGATATTAGGCAATCTTTACTTGTACACTTCTTCAGCGTAACTTATACATACCCTTGTTGAGCGGTTATAAATTTTTACGTCTGTTTTAAAAGTACTATGTTTTTTTTGTATGAAGTAGTTTTATTACTAATTTTAATATTATTCTTTCTTTCTTATTCCAAATTGAAAGTGGATAATAAAATTAAGAGCCTACAACATCAAAATATTATAATAAGTAACTTAATTGATACTGTGGATGATGGGTTTTATATTTGGGATGCAAAAAAACGTATAGAAAAGTTTTCCCCTAACTTACTAATTTTACTTAATACCGTTTTTTACTCATTTAATGAGTTTGTCAATTTTTTTGAGCAATCAGAAAGCTTAATTAAAAATTTTACTGAGGCAAAAAAAGTAAATAAATCTTTTACTCTGGACTTGAAATCAAAAGACGGCGAAGTTTACTGTATATGTTATGGTAGAAGCATAATAAACGACTCTAATAACGTAATTGGTGTGCTGTTGTGGATAAGAAACGTCTCAGACTACAAAATAAAAGCTAACGAACTGGAGTTAGAAAATAGTAAGCTTAAACAGAAAGTAGAGAACTACAGGAGCATTTTCAACTCTCTGCCGTTTCCAATACTAAAATATAATGAAAATAAAAAAGTAAAGTTTTACAACCTATTTTATGATAAATATATAAATAGCTCCCAGAGATTGGCTGTTACTGATAGTGTCCACAGCACCAAACCAGGAAAACATGTGATAACTTGCAAAAACGAACGCAAGGTTTTTGATTTTATTAGAATTCCAATACAAAATTTTGGTGGTGCGGTAATATATGGAAAAGATGTTAGCGATGCAGAGGAGTTACGTGCTAGACTAGATAGTTATTTAGCTGCACAGAAAAGTTTACTTGAGGAGTTACCAATTGCTATTGCAATATACAGTAAGAATCAAAAACTGAAGTTTCATAATAATGCTTTTGTAAAAACCTTTCAACTTGATACAAAGTTTTTGGCATCCAATCCAACTTATCATGAAGTCATGCTTTACCTATTCGAATCTCAGAAGCTTTTAGAACAAAAAGATTTTCAAACTATTAGCAACCAAAGGCATGAATTATTCAAAAGATTATTTGGACCGCATAATGACACAATCCATCTTACAAGTGGAAAAATGTTCAGGATATTGATAATACCCTATGCTTCAGAAGGTTTACTCTTTTCCTATGAGGAATGCAAAAGGTAGCCTCAAACTCCTTCCCTTCCTACCATAAGCTGCTTCATCTTCGCTATTGCTCTTGCTGGGTTAAGCCCTTTAGGGCAGGTTTTCGTACAATTCATTATTGTATGACAACGATACAACTTAAACGGATCATTCAAGGCATCAAGTCTTTCATTTGTCTTATTATCACGGCTATCAGCAATCCATCTGTAAGCCTGTAGCAGTATCGCTGGTCCTAAAAATTTATCACTGTTCCACCAATAGCTTGGGCAGCTAGTTGAACAACAAGCACACAATATGCAATCAGAAAGTCCATCTAGCTTTTTTCTATCTTCAGGAGATTGTAAATACTCTTGATTTGGCAAATCAGGTTTATCTGCTTGTAACCAAGGATTAACTGACTTGTATTGCTCATAAAATTGACTCAGGTCCGGAACTAGGTCTTTTATTACATACATATGAGGTAATGGATATATTTTTACGTCATCCTTTATATCGTCTATGGATTTAGTACATGCAAGAGTGTTGGTTCCATCAATATTCATAGCACAAGATCCACATATTCCTTCTCTACAAGAACGTCTAAAAGTTAAGGTTGAATCTATTTCATCCTTTATTTTTATTAATGCGTCAAGCACCATAGGACCACAATTATCCATATCAATGAAAAACGTGTCTACTCTAGGATTTTTCTCGTCATCAGCAGACCAACGGTAAATTTGAAATCTTCTGACATTTTTTACTCTAGCAGGAACATGGTAGACCTTGCCCTTTTCATTAATTTTAGAATTTTTCGGCAGAGAAAACTGGACCATATTGCTTACCTTTTATCGTCTATAGCTAAAAACCCTTTTGCTTTGTAGATAACACATTTTAGCATTCTCTACTATATTTTTTATTAAATTCCTTTTAAACCGCGCTCATATTATAGCCCAGCGAAGTTAAAATTTTTCTTTCTAGGTCTTTCATTATAATTTCCTCATCTTCTTTTTGGTGATCGTAATCAAGTAAATGTAGCAATCCATGCACTAACATATGTGCAACGTGAGCTAAGATAGATATATGATGCTGATTTGACTCTTTTTGTATTGTATCTATTGAAATTGCTATATCTCCTAAATCGCACTTGTTGGATAATTGCTCACACTGAAATGATAACACGTTAGTTGGCTTATCCATTTTTCTAAATCTTAAGTTAAGTCGACGTAGTAAATCATCATCAGCAAGAGCTATCGATATACTTGGTTTATAGTGGTCTATTTTTAATTCTTTCAGAGAAGCATTTATAATATCTAATACAAAGCCCTCTGGATCCCATGTAATGCTGTGCCACCCCTCATCAAGAATATTTACTTCTAACATTCGCTCATTCTTATTATTTCATTCCATTCGGCTTCTGAGACTGGAGAAACTGATAAGCGCGGTTGTTTTAATATGGCCATGTTTGTTAAAAGTGGGTTTCGTTTTATATCACTTAACGTTACTTGATTACTCAAAGGCTTAGAAAATTTCACGTCTATCAGTCCAAACTTGGAACCGTTAACACGGTAGTACTCCTTAAAGACCTCAATTATCCCAAATATCACTTTTTCTTTACCTGTATAATAAAAAAACGCAGAATCACCTAATTTCATAGCTCTCATATAGCTTTGAGCTTGATAGTTGCATACACCATCCCACTTAGCTACCTTCTCCTTTTCCATTTCTTGCCATGAATATTCGCTTGGCTCTGACTTAAGCAGCCAAAATTGCATTATTTCTTTCTTCTTAAATAAGCTGGTATATCATAGATATTGTTGCTCCTCTTAACTCCTTCATTTACTTGTTCAGCTGGTTTTGTCTCTGGTAGTGGAGTTTGGCTATAGGACCACTTGAACTTTTCTTTCTCTGAAGCCTCGCTTTGATTCACAGGCGGAGTTTCTGACTTGTCATCATAAACAGTGCAACTATCAATACCAGTTGCAAGAACAGAAACCCTAACTTTTCCTTCCATTGCTTGATCAAAGGTAGCGCCGAATATTATATTTGCGTTTTCATCCACTTCTTCGCGTACCCTATTTGCTGCAGCATCAACTTCAAATAGAGTCATATCTCCGCCACCTGTAATGTTAATCAATATTCCTTGCGCACCTTTCATTGACACATTATCAAGCAATGGATTAGATATTGCAGCTTCTGCAGCACCAATTGCTCTATCTTCTCCCTCCGCTTCTCCAGTACCAATCATTGCTTTGCCCATTTCGCTCATCACTGTTTCTATATCAGCAAAATCAAGATTAATGAGCCCCGGCATAACCATTAAATCAGTCACTCCTCTGATACCAATATGCAGGACATTATCAGCAAGTTTAAATGCATCAGAGAATGTAGTTTTCTCATTGGCAATTCTAAACAAGTTTTGGTTTGGGATAACAATGAGAGTGTCCACGTATTTTTGTAATTCTTCAAGTCCAAGTCCTGCAATGCGCATACGACGCACACCTTCAAAGCCAAATGGTTTAGTTACAACTCCAACAGTCAGTATCTTTTTTTCTTTTAACGCTTTATCCTTAACTGCAGCTCTCGCTTCTCTTGCAGCTTTCGCAATTACTGGTGCTGCACCTGTTCCAGTACCACCACCCATTCCTGCCGTGATGAAAAGCATATGACTATCTTTTATATGCTCCATAATCTCATCAATTGATTCTTCCGCCGCACCTTTGCCAATATCAGGCAAAGCACCAGCCCCAAGTCCCTTAGTTAAGTTAATACCTAGCTGAATTTTTTTATCACACAATGACTTCTCTAGCGCTTGAGCATCAGTATTTGCTACAACAAAATTCACCCCTTGCAAATTGGATTGGATCATGTTATTCACAGCATTTCCGCCAGCACCACCCACTCCTACAACGGTAATCCTTGGGTGCAATATAGGTAATTCTGGCAGATTAAGGTCAATTGACATTTAAATTTCCCAAATTTAGTGAATTCACTTGATAATAAGTTACTGCTTTTTTAACAATATGCAAACACTTTTCACTTCTATAGATATAAACAGCAAATAAGATTTACTTATTCTTAACTTTATAAGTACCATAGATACAACGATTACTAGGCTTTCAGATAGCGTTATTGAACCAGATCAAGGAATAGAAAACGTTTATAAAAAGGGATAGAAACCTATCCCTTTTTTCTGCTGAAACTGCTACTAACTTGAAGCAGAAGCAGTTTTTCCTTGTGAGACTCCAAACACTTCCTTAAGTTTTTCTAAATTGCTTTCTGGTTTTTCACCTTCAAGCAACTTACGCGCTTCTCCAATTTGGTTTGCTTTACTATAGCTCATGTATATAAGAGCACCTGTAGTAAACACTATTGCAGCAGTTAGAAGACCAGTAAATACCGGATTAGCCACCGCAAGTGCATATAGTCCCTTACCTCCAGCTATCATACCAGCGTAAGTTGACGCTGCTGTTGTATTGACAAAACCTGCATAAGCTGGACTTAAAAAATAAGCAGCCATAAGCGGAACCGCTACAACTACGCCAACAACCGCAGCTACCTTGTATGGATGGTGACATGCATAATTGGCTGTACCATAAACCGGTGACTTTACTCCGGCCCAAGCCTTCCCAAATATTCCTGAATCCGCACCTATCTGCTTTTTATACGCTAACCCTATAGCCTGAAAATACCAGGTATTTTCTACGATACCAAACTTATTCACTTTACCAAAACTATTATCTGCCATAACTCTACTCCTAAAACATAATGTATTAAATTTTTATTTATAATGGTCTTATATAATAAGAAAAATCTTCTGTCAAGCAAATTAATTTATTAATACGCTCTTATTCTGTAATTGAGAGCTTCAGCAATGTGTGCTCTTTTTACCTCTTCACTTTTTGCAAGATCTGCAATGGTTCTTGCAACTCTTAATACGCGTGTGTAGCCTCGGTTGGAAATGTAGTTTTCTTTTAGTGCGTGTTTTAATAGCTCTAACTCTGCTTGGTCTGGCTTAGTGAACTTATTCAATGCTTCACCACTTACTTCTGAGTTGCAGCTAATACTTAATTTGCTGTAGCGCTCAGCTTGAATTCTCCTTGCTGCTATTACTCTTTGTCTTAATTCTGTCAGCACTCTCTCCCTCTGAATAAATTTCAGGAGAAAGTATACTGACATTTGGCATTTCGATGCATATATCTGTTCTATCAAGCAATGGTACTGATATTTTGTTCCTATAATCTGTGCCATATCGTGGAGCTTTGTTGCACGATCTACTTGCATTTCCTAAGTAGCCACATCTTCAGGGATTCATCGCAGCAATTAGTTGAAAATGCGCTGGGTAAGTAATGTGGGCGTTAACCCTTGCAATAGTAACTTTTCTATCTTCAAGTGGTTGGCGTAGGGAATCAAGCACGAGTCTTGGAAACTCTGGCAATTCATCAAGGAACAATACTCCATTATGAGCAATAGTGATTTCCCCAGGTTTCGCATTTTTCCCTCCTACTATCATCGCTGGCATAGAGCATGAATGATGAGGTTCACGAAAGGGATGAGTTACCTTGAATATCTCATTAACAGCCTATGTTATACTGGAAATAATATTCACATCAATCATCTCCTGCTTAGTTAAATCAGGCAGCAGCCATATAAATCGTTTGGCAAGCATCGATTTTCCAGTACCGGGGGGTCCAACAAGAAGCATATTATGTCCGCCTGCTGCTGCTATTTCAGCCGCTCTTTTTGCTACAACTTGGCCTTTGATATCCTTCATATCTGGTACTGATCTTTTTTCTTTCGGTTTATTAAAAATTACCGGCTCAATCGACTTCTCACCTTTGAAAGGTCTAATAATATCGGTCAATTTCTCTATAGCCAAAACCGAGACATTCTTTACCCATGAAGCCTCTATTCCATTGCTCCTTGGACAAATTATTCCTTTGTTTTTCTGTTTTACGTTGATTACCGCTGGCAAAACCCCTGAAACTGAAATAACCCTGCTGTCAATGGCAAGTTCGCCCATAATGATGTAAGGTTGAACTTTTTCAACTTATATAACGTTCATCACAACAAGCAGTCCAATAGCAATAGCCAAATCATAGTGGCTGCCTTCTTTCAGCAAATCTGCATGAGAAAGATTAATTGTGATTCTTTTAGGAGAGAGCAGTAGATTAATTGAGTTTAGCGCTGCTCTAATACGTTCTCTGGATTCTGCAACAGTTTTATCCGGCAATCCAACGATATTAAAGGCAGGAACACCATTTGCCATGTGAATTTGGACATTAACATTCACTATATTAATTCCCTGAAGCGCAACGGTATTTATATTTGCAATCATAATATATTTTCTAAAATTATTAATAGAATATATTAAAGAGGTTGTTAAGTAAAGGCTTTGAACTCCTTGATTTGGGCTGTCACTAGACTTTTGCATAGTTTTTAGCAGCGTGTTGGATTCAATAGAAACAAAAAAAACTACTTGACAAATTCCTCCAACTCTCTTATCATGACAATAAGGGTGTTTTTGACTCAAAACTTGTTTTGATTTTCAGGCTCAATGACAAAATTCAGTAAAAAACTCAGGGTGTTTTTTGGCGGATTATATCAAATTATAGCGGCTGCATATCTTTTTCATTTTTTCTACATTCAGCCAAATCGCGCTTGAACTAAGCGTCAGCAAATTATTATAGCGCCAATTTAAAGTATTATAGAGTCAAAACTCGCCACTCGGGGTTTCTTTGCCTTTTTTTTCATTTGGTAAATTTCTTAAATATTTATGATTAAAATAGCGTCCCGGATTCCAGTGTCAAGCACACAACTGTACGAACATTGTGACTTGAGCCTGACAGAAGGATGTCATCCAAGTATCTGCCACTTGGATGACAAGACAAGAAAGTACTGGAATGACAGGAGAAAGAGCGCTGGGATGGCAAAAAGGCTACTTGGAGACACCATTATAAAGTGAAATGAGATCTCAGAGGTTATCCGGAAACTAGTAAATTCAAGTATATTCTCTCTTTGACATAACCCTACTAATAGCTAGATGAAATTCTCAGTGGATGTTGTGAGTCTCTCTCGATAGCCTGCTATTCCTATTAACCCAAGCAAAAGTCCTTTCTACAGCCCATCTTGTATGATACTCTGAAGTGTTTTTCTATTCTCGCCCATTCCCTTTCGCTTAGGTCTATTGGATATTTTTTTCTCATCTTTACCACGTACTAAAATTTCAGATATGATATAGCCTTTTACTAGTTTCCGGACAAACTCTCAGTATCAGCTACTTGGATGACACCTTGTATTTGAGGCAAAACCGGTTGTAATGCTTAACACACTGTCTTTGCACACAAATGTTCGTGCAGATGCGAGCTCAACTTACAGGCATCAAAAAAGTTCTTTTTAAAAAAAAACTTAAGGTATAATATAGGTGTTTGATATCTTTTATAGTGATTATGCCGAGTTTAAGCTTCCTTTATGGTGACAATGCAGAGTTTGTGGAGGAAATGTATAGCCGTTACTTGCAAGGCGATAAATCAATTGGGGAGGATTGGTACAGAATTTTTTCAAGCAATTTAGAGACGAGTCAGGCAAAGCCCTGCAGTGTGCAGCATGCAGCCAAGGCGGATAATTCAGCTTATGATCTGGCAAATTTTTTCAAATCTTACGGTCATTTTTTCGCGAATCTTAATCCGTTATCACCAAATGTAAATAAAGAAATAGATTATCAGAAATATTCAAACCTCTCTCCAACGCACAACGCTGGAATCTATAGAGATATTTACTGCAGGAATACTGGTTTTGAATTTATGCATATTTCCTCTTATGAGGAAAGAGTGTGGCTGCAGGAGAAAATTGAAAACCAGACCTATACACTGAGTCCTCAAGACAAAAAGGAAATACTGAGGCACTTGATCGAATCTGAGATGTTCGAGCAGTTTCTCCATATGAAATTTCCTGGGTATAAGCGTTTCTCTATCGAAGGCGGAGAGTCAACTATTGTTGCAATTGAGAGAATTATTAGTGATTCTGTGGCTTTTGGTATTGAAGAGATAGTTCTCGGTATGGCTCACCGCGGACGACTCAGTGTTCTAACCAAAGTTATGGGAAAAGAATATGCAGCAATGCTTTCTGAATTTCAAGGCAACCTTGCATACCCAAGTGGTCTTGAGGTGTCTGGCGATGTTAAATATCACCTCGGTTACTCCTCTGATCGCACACTTGCCAGTGGTAAAAAAATACATTTGAGTTTGTGTCCTAACCCATCTCACCTTGAAGCGATAAACCCGGTTTTGGTTGGAAGAATAAGAGCAAAGCAGAATATGGGATCTGTGCTTGGAATATCAATTCATGGTGATGCAGCCTTCATCGGCCAAGGAGTAGTTGCTGAAACCCTGACCTTGAGCAATATTGAAGGTTATAAAGTGGATGGTATCGTGCATATTGTCATTAATAACCAAATTGGTTTTACTGCTAATCCATGTTGCGCGCGGTCATCTTTTTATTGCACTGATATAACTAAATCTATAGAAGCTCCAGTATTTCATGTTAATGGGGATAATCCAGAAGCAGTAAGTTTTGTTGCGAGTCTTGCAGCTGAGTATAGGCAGAAATTTAAAAAAGACGTGGTGATTGATATAATATGCTACCGCAAATATGGCCATAATGAAGGTGATGAGCCAAATTTCACTCAGCCACTTATGTGTAAGGTAATATCAAAGCATAAAACTCCAGGAGCGCTGTATGAAGAGAAGCTGACTGCAGAGAAAGTGCTAAGTAGTGATGAGATAAGTAAACTACGCAGCGAATTTAGGGCAGGATTGGATAAAAGCCTTGCTGAATCAGCGACTTACACTCGAAAAAAAGCTGACTGGTTTAGTGGTGTGTGGTCAAAACTGAGAAGAGCAAAGTTGAACGATTTGAACGAATACTATACGGATTCTGGTGTTTCGCCAGATGAGCTGAAAAAACTTGGTGTACACATAAATAGTAATATCCCAAGCAGTTTTAATATCAACAATAAGGTTAGAAAAATACTTGATGAAAGAATAGATAGTATAAATTCCGGTCACGACATAGACTGGGCAACGGCTGAAAGTCTTGCGTTTGCATCGCTGCTTACAGAAGGGATAGGGGTACGTTTATCAGGACAAGATTCCGGCCGTGGGACTTTCTCGCACCGTCATTCAAAGCTTGTTGATCAAGCAACGGAGGAAACGTTTATTCCGCTAAACAATATAAGCGAGAAGCAGGCTCACTTTGAGGTCATGGATAGCGCTCTGTCTGAATATGCTGTGATGGGCTTCGAATATGGATATAGTCTTGACTCTCCATATTCACTGGTGCTCTGGGAAGGGCAATTTGGTGATTTTGCAAATGGCGCGCAAATTATGATCGACCAGTTTATTGCATCGGCAGAAACAAAGTGGTTGCGATCAAGTGGTCTAGTTTTACTCTTACCTCATGGTTATGAAGGACAAGGACCTGAGCATAGCTCAGCGCGTATAGAGAGATTTTTGCAACTCTGCGCAGAAGATAATATGCAAGTAGTTAATTGTTCCACTCCAGCAAATTACTTTCATGTCTTGCGCCGGCAAATTCATCGGGACTTTCGTAAGCCTTTGGTGGTGTTTACACCTAAATCACTACTGCGTTACAAAAGAGCAGTTTCTAACTTGTCTGACTTTGAAGGAAAATTCCTCACGGTAATTCCAGAATATAGAATATGTTTAGTTTCAGATGACAAAATACGCAAAGCCATAATATGCAGTGGTAAAGTTTATTACGATATAATTGAAGCATGTGAAAGACAAAAAATGAATGATATAGCAGTAATACGTTTAGAGCAGTTCTATCCATTTCCTGCAGATAAATTAAGTAATGAACTTGAGAAGTACAAAAACGCTGAGATTGGATGGTGTCAAGAAGAACCAAAAAATATGGGAGGATGGTTCTTTGTCAATCCATTGATAGAAGAAGTGTTATCCAATCTCAATATTCAAGCAAAAAGGCCTAAGTGTATTGCAAGACCTGCTGCTGCGTCTCCTGCATGTGGTTATGCTAGTGTTCACACCCAGCAACAAGAGGAGATTTTGAGGCAGGTGGTAAGCTAACTGAGCTTCACCTCCACTAGCAGAATGTTGCTACAACTGCTACTACCGTAGTTATCAATAGAAGCGTTTAAGTAATCTGTATCAAAGCGCACGGGCACATCAAATTCAAATCTTGCAGTGATTATTGCACCTTTTGCTGGTGGTCTGGTAAACATAATTTCTCCAGTTGAGTAATTCACTGAATATTTTTCTGTCTCTACAGCATCTAGATAAATTTTTATTGTGTCATGTACTGGCTTTTTAATTGTTCGTATATGCTTGTCTTTTCCGCTAACATAGGTTTTGATCAGTTGAAAAGTCGTTTTTTTGCTGTCTCCTATTCCAATTTCTTGATTGGTGGCTGTAAAGCCTGACTAATCCTTAAAACGAAAGCCTATTGCTCTACCTTTTCGCGCGTTAAAAAACGTTATGAGTTCTGTTAGCTGCTTATTTGATCTGGACCACATAAGCTATGTTGTACCTAGCACGCGCATGAGACCAGTTGATATTGCGCTGTTCACAACCATTATTGGTTGTTACGACATCAGTGGAAAATTACGGTCCTCCAGTGGAACCGTAGGATATATTTTCTGGAAATCTCATTTCTGTAAATGACATATGTCCTCCTGAAAAAATAAAATTGAAATAATGTGGCTGAAGAAGGCTTGGGAGGTATTTCAAACAGCAAACGATATCATGAAAGTGGCTGAAACTTTATACCACTAAGATAACATTTTAAACTGCTGCTATATTTAGCATACCCATATTTACTATACTTAAGTTCACTTGTATTGTCAAGCAAAAAAAATAAAATTTTATGACAAACTGAAACTAGCTTTGTTTATGGCTTAATTCATCTACTTTTTCGCGTAACACATCCAAGTCAGTTGCTCCTACAAATAGACTATCCCCAATTATTAAAAAAGGTGTACCTCCTACTCCTAGATTCCTTACTAAAAGTCTGCTGTTGTTTATCATCTGTTCAATTTTGTCTTCGTTGTTTTTCATAGAGTCATTGAAGTCATTTTCATTGATTCCTATGCTTTTTACTATACCTAATATATTTTCATCTGAAAATTCCCCTCTGTAGTCTAGGGCAGCATAGTGAAAATCAAAATATTTTCCTTTATCAATAAAATAGAGAGCCAAAGCACTTTTTGCAGCCCTTAAAGAATCATTACCAAGTATTGGAGTGTCCCTAAAAATGTACTTAACTTTGCCATCATTGATCAACTGTTTTACATCGTCCTTTATGGCTTTGCAATAGCCACAAGAATAGTCAAAAAATCCTACAGCTATAACATTGCTATTTTCATTTCCTAAGTAAGGATAAGTGGAGTCAAACATTTCATTTTTATACTGCAAGATTTTACCTTTAGCCGTGTTATCCCGAACAGCGTAACTACTTTTAATTGATTCCTCCAGGAGCATTTTTATAATCTTATCAAAATTTCTACTTATATAGTTATCTAATCTCTCGCCTATATACTTATCGTTTAGCACTTGGCTGCGACTTGAGAGCCAATTATTTATTATTGGCAAACTTCCTATTACTATTATTAAAATCAATAAAAACGATATTCTAAACATACGCTCATGGACATGCAATATAAAATTTTTAGTGTACAAGTAAATATATATTAAAGAAAGCGTCTAATGTTAGCTATAGCCAACTTTGCCGCAAGTTCAAACTTTACGCAAAGAAACTCAGGACAAAACTCACCAGAAGATTTTATAATGCAAGTAGCTAAAGCACGCCAGGACAGCCAACTATAAGATACTTCATCCTTTACCGCCACGTATAGCAACCGTAAACGCGGCGGTAAATTATATGAGCGAGCCAATAATTGGCAGAGAAAAGGAAACAGCCATTCTAGAAAGTAAGCTTCTTTCCCAATCAGCTGAATTTATTGCCGTTTATTGTCGACGTCGTGTGGGCAAGACGTATCTAATAAAACAATTTTTCAGTAAACATGCCGATATTTTATTTGAACAGACTGGTCTTAATAATGGTACTTTGCAGGAGCAGCTTGCAATTTTTACACAATCATTACCAAATACTTTTACAAAGGTGCAAGGATGGCTTTGCCTAAAAATTGGATTGATGCATTACAGCAGTTAACACTTGCTATTGATAACACACATAAGAACGAACGAATTGTCTTATTTTTTGATGAACTGCCATGGCTTGCGGCAAGAAAATCTGGTTTTCTGAAAGCATTAGAATATTTTTGGAACACACGCTGGACATACCGAAAGAAACTTATCTTGGTTGTGTGTGGTTCAGCAGCTTCTTGGATGTTGGAAAATTTAATTTATAGTAAAGGAGGATTGCATAATCGTATTACTGCGAGAATACCTTTGCAGCCTTTTAACTTACGCGAAACTAAAGAATATCCAAGATATTTAGGAGTCAACCTTAATCACCAGCAAATGTTGCAGCTCTATATAGCCATGGGAGGGATACCGCATTACCTTAAGGAAGTAAGTAAAGGATTATCGGCAACACAAAATATTAATGTGATCTGTTTCCAGGAGGATGGTTTATTATTTGATGAATTTGGTATGCTATTTCATTCTCTGTATGAAGAACCAGAAACGTATCTCAGCATTATTCGCGCAATTGCAAAAAAGCCAAAAGGGATCAGTAGGAAAGAACTTATAAAAGTAACTAAAATCGCTGAGGGTGGTCGCTTAACTACTAAATTAAGGAGCTTAGAAGAAGCTGGATTTATTGGTGGTTTTTTACCACTGAGTAAAGCAAAGAGAGGAGTATATTACAGAATAATTGACGAATATATATTATTCTATATAACATGGATTGAACCGTTTAGAGAAGTAACAAAAAGGGCAATAATAAGCGATGCCCACTATTGGGAGTTAGCAATAAAGAAACCAGCTTGGCAAATATGGACAGAACAAACATTTGAAGCAGTGTGTTTTAAACATGCCAATAAAATTAGAAGAAAATTAAATATAAAGCATATAGCAGTCATATGTGGAGATTGGCAATATCACCCAGAGAAGAACAGTAAAGAATCTGGTGCTCAGATTGACTTAGTTTTCGATCGAGAAGATGGGTGTGCAATGCTTTGTGAAATAAAGTATAGTGATAAACCTTATACAGTAATGAAGGAATTTGTTGAACAATTAAAGAAAAAAGAAACAGTTTATAGAGAAAAAATGAAATCAAAGAAGCAGATATTCTGGGTATTGATTGCTGCAAATGGAGCTTCTGAAAACCAACATCTAAAAGATACGATACATCATGTGATTACATTAGAAGATTTGTTTTAAGCTATGTACAACAACTTACACGACTTCATCTCTGCTTTAGAAGAAAAAAAAGATCTGATTAGGATTAAGGAGGAGGTTTCAACAGTTATTGAGATGACAGAAATCCATCGCAGAGTCTTGTCAAACAAGGGACCAGCAATCATTTTTGAAAATGTCATCACAGAGAACGGCAAAAATTCGATTCCAGTTTTAGTGAATTTATTTGGCACTATCGATAGGATAGCTTTAGGGCTGGGTATAAACCCTGATGAACTAAGAGTTCTTGGTAAACTTCTAGCATTTTTACAGTCCCCTGAACCGCCAAAAAACTTCAAGGATGCTATGAAGATGTTTCCTCTGTTGAAAGTTGTGTTGTCGATGCGCAGTAAAGTCGTGAGCAAAGCTCCATGCCAAGAAGTGGTGCTAACTGTGGATGAAGTAGACCTCAGTTTACTACCTATTCAAACGTGTTGGCCAAACGAACCTGCACCGCTTATCACCTGGCCGATTGTGGTAACAAAAGGACCAACGAAGGACAAGCAAGATAACTTCAATCTTGGAATATATCGTATGCAAGTCGTGGATAAAAAAACGACTCTAATGCGTTGGCTTGCACACCGTGGAGGGGCAGGTCAGCATAAACGGTGGAAGGAAAAGTGGCAAAGTATAAAGTTTCCTGCTGCTGCTGTAATCGGTAGCGATCCTGCAACACTTATCGCTGCAGTAACTCCAGTGCCAGAAACATTGTCAGAATACCAATTTGCTGGACTGCTCCGCAAGAAGCCGCTTGAACTTGTAAATTGTAAAACTGTACCACTTCAAGTGCCAGCTCATGCAGAGATCGTTTTGGAAGGCTATGTGAGTTTGTATAGATATCAAGATGAAGGGCCATACGGAGACCACACTGGTTACTATAATTCTGTTGAGCAATTTCCAGAATTTAACATTACTGCAATCACAATGCGTAAAAACCCAATATATCTTAGCACTTTCACTGGCAAGCCACCAGATGAACCATCGATTCTTGGTGAAGCACTCAACGAAATCTTTGTGCCGATTCTTATCAACCAATTTCCAGAGATAGTAGACTTTTATCTGCCACCAGAGGGTTGTTCCTATAGAATAGCAGTAGTGTCGATCAAAAAATCTTACCCCGGACATGCGAAAAGGGTTGTTATGGGCATACTCTCTTTTCTCAAGCAGTTTTTATACACAAAATTTATTATAGTTGTTGATGATGATATAAATGTACGTGATTGGAAAGAGGTGATGTGGGCAATATCAACAAGAATGGACCCTATGCGTGATACAATCATGATAGAGAACGCACCAATTGATTATTTAGACTTTTCCTCTCCTGAAAGTGGACTTGGAGGTAAAATGGGATTTGATGCGACAAATAAAATTCCGCCTGAAACCAAACGAGAGTGGGGGAAAAAAATTGAAATGAGCGAAGAAATAGTAAAAAAAGTTACAGAGAAGTGGGGGGACTATGGATTATAGTGCTAAAAAGTTAAAAATATTATATACTTAGCTGAACAGCCAATGGCGTTAACTTAAGGGCCTCAATTAGCAAACTCTCCTAAGCGTGTACCCATCTTGCACCGGACGCGTACATAGATGGTATAAACGCCACTCTTCGCTAGTTCATTCAATTTGGCTGATCATAATTTGTTGCTATTACACTTTCTTTCTCATCAAAATGTGAATGACAATTATTATTTCCTAATAGCTTTTCGTCATAAGTTTCAATATCAAAATATTTTTCATATTTATCTATATTATTACAAAGTGAAAGGGCTCTAACATTGCTCATAATCAAACCTGTACCAGCAGGAATTAATCTTCCTACTATGACATTTTCTTTTAGCCCGCTCAAAGAATCTTCCTTTCCACAAAATGCTGCTTCTGTTAGCACTTTCGTTGTCTCTTGGAAGGAGGCAGCAGAAATAAAGGAATTAGTTTCAAGACTAGCTCTTGTAATTCCCTGCAAGATAGGAAGATAACTAGCAGGTCGTTTGCCAGAATTGTTCATAGCATTATTTTCCCTATCAACTTCCAGCTTATCAATGCTTTCGCCAACCAAGTACATAGTATCACCAGGATCAGTAATTTCTACTTTTTGCAACATTTGCTTTAATATTACTTCTAAGTGTTTGTTGTCTATACGAACACCCTGCAATCTATAGACTTGCTGTATTTCAGAAATCATATAGTGTGCTAGAGCTTCGAGTCCAAGTACACGTAAAATATCATGAAGGTCAGGATCACCATCCATCAATAGATCACCTTTACGTACAAAATCACCCTCATTGACTATTATGTGCTTGCTCCTTGATACCAGATATTCAACTGAAGAAATCTGCTCATCTACAGGTTTAATTAATATACTGCGCTTTCCTCTCCGATCTTTCTCAGAAAATGCTACATAACCATCTATTTCACTAACAATTGCATGCTCTCTAGGACGACGTGCTTCAAACAATTCTATGACTCTAGGTAAGCCACCAGTAATATCACGGGTTTTGACTGATTCTCTTGGCGTTCTTGTAATGATGTCACCTGCATGAACCTTCTGGCCATCTTGTACATTGAGTACTGCACCAATTGGTATAAAATAGCATGCTTCAACGCCACTTGCGAGTGTCATTACTTCACCGTTATCATCAAGCAACACTATACGAGGACGCAAATTAGCTCCACCAGAGTGCAATTTCCAATCCTTCACTACTTTACTTGATATTCCGGTAGATTCATCCATAACCTCAGTGATTGATACTCCATCTTTTAGGTCTCGATAAGATACTGTCCCAGTCTTTTCCGTGATAATAGGTAATGTATAAGGATCCCATTCTGCAACTCTATCGCCAATTTTTACTGACTGACCTTCATCCACATAAAGTTTGGCACCATAAGGTACACTATGTCTCAATTTTTCACTACCTAGACTATCAATTAATATAACTTCACAAGAACGACTTATTACAATTTTATCTCCATTTTTGTCTATAATTATATTACTGTTGTTCAATTTTATTTTAGCATTAATAGAAGCTATAATATTTGAAGATTCAACGCCCCTAGTCATTACTCCACCTATGTGGAAAGTACGCATCGTTAACTGAGTACCTGGCTCTCCAACGGATTGAGCGGCTATCACACCAACTGCCTCACCTATTGAAACAATTCTGCCAGTTGCAAGGTCTCTTCCATAACACAGAGCACATACACCTGGGCTTAGTTCACAGGTTAAAGGTGACCTAATTTTCACAGCGTCAAGACCTGCAATGTTAATTTGCTTTACCTTACTTTCATCAATCAATGCTCCTGCTTTCACCAATAATTCTTTTGTCACTGGATTATATATATCATTTGCAGATGCTCTGCCCAGCACAACGCTCTCTAAAGATGCAACTATGGTACCTCCTTCAACCGTGGCTCTTACAACGAGACCATTTTTGGTTTTACAGTCATGTTTTTTAACTATGCAGTTTTGAGACACATCAACCAAGCGACGAGTTAAGTACCCAGAGTTTGCAGTTTTAAGCGCAGTATCAGCAAGACCCTTACGTGCACCATGAGTAGAATTGAAGTACTCAAACACGTTTAACCCTTCACGGAAGTTAGAGATTATAGGTGTTTCTATAATCTCACCAGAAGGCTTAGTCATAAGTCCTCGCATTCCAGATAGCTGTTTCATCTGTGAAGTAGAACCCCTTGCACCAGAGTTAACCATCATATATACTGAATTGTACTTACTATTTTTGTCGTATATAGATATTGCCTTTAACATATCATTGGCTATCACATCCGTACACTTAGACCATTCATCTATAACCTTGTTATATCTTTCACTTCTGGTGATTAACCCGTCTTGATATTGCATAGAAAACTTTTTAATTTCATCCCTAGCATGATCAACATGTGTGGCTTTAGTTTTGGGTATAACCAGATCACAACGACTAAAAGAAGTACCAGAAAATGTAGCATACTCAAAGCCAAGCACCATTAGTTTATCAGAAAATTCTACTGTAGCGCTTTGACCACAGTTACGATACACCAAATCAACTATATTGGTTACTTCCTTAACTGTTAACACCTGATTTACAAGATCAAAGCTCAAATTCTCATGTTTAGGAAAGATCTGCCATAATATTAGGCGACCAGGAGTTGTACGAACAGTTTTATAGCAAATTTCACCGTCACTATTCGTATATTCCATCCTATGCTCTATACTAGAATGAATATGCAAAGTACCGTTACTCAGAGAGTGTTCAATTTCACCAAAAGTACTCGAGAATGGTAAGTCATCATCTTCCTCATCGGTTTGTTCTTGCAAAGTTAAGTAGTGTATACCAAGTATTATATCTTTACTAGGAACTATAATTGGTCTGCCGTTAGAAGGACTTAAAACATTATTAGTCGACATCATCAATACTCTAGCTTCAAGCTGAGCCTCTAATGAAATCGGCACGTGCACTGCCATTTGATCGCCGTCAAAGTCAGCATTAAACGCTGTACAGACAAGCGGATGCAGTTGTATTGCTTTGCCTTCAATAAGGATTGGTTCAAAAGCCTGTATACCAAGCCTATGCAGAGTAGGTGCTCTATTTAACAACACAGGGTGTTCTTTTATTACCTCCTCAAGCATGTCCCAAACTTCTGGCTTCTCTGCTCTTATTAGCTTACTAGCAAACTTAATAGTTGGAGCCATACCATACATTTTGAGCTTTGAGTAGACAAAAGGCTTGAATAATTCGAGAGCCATTCTTTTTGGCAATCCACACTGATTTAACTTTAAAGTTGGACCAACAACTATTACAGAACGTCCAGAGTAGTCCACTCTTTTTCCTAACAGATTCTGACGGAAACGACCTTGTTTTCCTTTTAGCATATCGCTAATAGATTTTTTATATCCAACAGTACCAGCTTTACTCGCCAAAGTATTACGACGGCTATTGTCAAAAAGAGAATCAACTGCTTCTTGTAACATCCTCTTTTCGTTACGAATCATAATTTCAGGAGGATTTAAACTTAATAGCTTTCTCAACCTGTTATTTCTATTAATAATAGTCCTATAATGATGATTTAGATCAGAAACTGCAGGACGACCACTTTCAAGCGACACTAAAGGACGCAAATCAGGTGGCAAAATAGGTATAGTCGTAAGTATTATCCACTCAGGTCTGTTTCCTGATTTGATAAAGTTTTCAATAATACGTAATCTCTTTATAATTTTCTTTCTTCTTATTTCGGAAGTAACAGATTCTAACTCCAATCTTAGATCCTTTCTAATTTCGTGTAAATCAAGACGAGTTAGCAACTCTCTTATAGCTTCAACGCCTTGCATAGCCACAAAGCTATCGGTTCCATAACTATCCTTAGCTTCATTGTAGGCTTTTTCACTAATAATCTCACCTTTTTCAAAATGAGAAACAAGAGGATCTATTACAATGTAATTATCGCTATATAAAATGTTCTCAATATCTCTTAGAGACATGTCTAGTAATGCTCCAATCCTCGAAGGAAGCGATTTCAAAAACCATATATGAGCAACAGGATATGCAAGCTCTATATGGCCCATTCTTTCTCTTCTTACTTTAGAAGATGTAACCTCTACTCCGCACTTTTCACATATACGACCTCTGTGCCTTCTTTTTTTGTATTTTCCACATAAACATTCGTCGTCACTGACAGGCCCGAAAACCTTAGGACAGAACAATCCACCTTTTTCAACTTTAAATGTACGATAGTTTGCAGTTGAGACGTCTTTTATCTCACCATAGGACATAGATTTAATACTTTCAGGACTAGCAATGGATATACTAATCTTATCAAAAGATTGTGCAATATTAGTATGAGATATGTCTTCAATAACTACCTCATTTTGCTTTAAAGCTACATTTAGACATAAAGAGCGTAATTCTTTTATCATCACATTAAAAGATTCAGGAGTCCCACACTCAAAATTACTGTCACCTTTTATTATTGATTCATAAATCTTAATCCTACCATTAATGTCATCAGACTTCACGGTTAACATTTCCTGTAAAGTATAGGCAGCACCATAGGCTTGCAATGCCCAACATTCCATTTCACCAAAACGCTGACCACCAAAATGAGATTTTCCTCCAAGAGGTTGCTGAGTAACCAAGCTATAAGGCCCTACTGAACGTGCGTGAATTTTATCATCAACTAGGTGGTGCAACTTAAGCATGTACATATAACCAACCGTAACCTTACGATCGAATTTTTCACCAGCGCAACCATCATACAATATAGCTTGCCCAGAGTTATCCAAACCGGCGAGTTCAAATAATTCTGTTATTTTTTCATCTTTTGGACCTTCAAATACAGGCGCAGCAACAGGAACACCATCACGTAATTTATTTGCAAACTCGATCAAGCTACTATCGCCAATCTCACGAATACCATTACAAATAGATACATCACTACCACAACTATACACCTCAATAAGGAAGTTACGTAAGTTGTCGTGTGCGCTTTTACAAGAGTTTAAATAATTTTCCACTAATGTGTTTAGCTCGTCATTTAGTGCATTTTTATTAGATATATTAAAAATAGAAGCCGATATTTCTTCATCACTAACTTCTTCAACTTTTCTGTTATCAAGGTACGCTGCTGCAAATTTTGCAGGGTTATCATTGTCGAGAGACCTAATTTTCTTACAGAAAGTACTTTTAGTTTTGTTGATTTCATCAAGAATTTCACCTACTTTTTCTCCTAATTTTTTGCAAGCCCAGCCTACATGAGTTTCTAATATTTGTCCCACATTCATTCTTGATGGAACACCTAGAGGATTAAGAATAATATCAACAGGAGTACCATCTTCTAAATAAGGCATATCCTCCACTGGTACAACTCGAGAAATCACCCCTTTGTTTCCATGCCTACCGGCCATTTTATCTCCTGGCTGCAAACTGTGCTTCACAGCAATGAAAACTTTTACTGACATCAACACACCCTGAGGTAAGTCATAACCCTCATCTAATTTTTCTACTTTTTGCTTAAACTGTGTTATTGCATTTGATACTTTTTCATCAAAGTCTTTTTTTAAGCTCTTAACTTGTTCAGAAATAGATTTGTTTTTTAACCCTATACTCCAGCATTGTTCACGTTCAATAGCGTTAAGTTTTTCTTGATCTTGAGAGCCAGAATGCACGAGAAGTTTTTCTAGTTCGTCATAGAAATACTCACTAGCTACATTGATTACATAGTCCCGCTCTTTCTCTAGATCATCCATTTCTTTTTGCTTAATAAGCAATGCCCTTTCGTTCTCTTCAACTCCCCTGCGTGTAAAGACTCTTACATCAATTACTGTTCCTTCAACATCTAGAGATGTGTACAAAGAGGAATCTGCACAATCGAATGACTTTTCACCAAAAATCGTCATCAACAATTTTGTTTCAGGAGGCAATGAAAGAGAAGGTTTAGGTGTAACTTTACCTACTAAAATATAGCCTGGACCCACTCTTGTACCAATTTTTGCTATACCACTATCATCCAAGTGGTATAGATTTTCTTCATTAACACCAGGTATAGCACGAGTTATTTTCTCTGATCCTAAAGGAGTATCATGTACAACACATTCAAATTCTTCTATATGGATAGAAGTAAATAGATCCTTTTTAACAACTTCACTGGAAATAATAATAGAGTCTTCAAAATTATAACCTTGCCAAGACATAAAAGCGACCAGCAAATTTTTACCAAGTGCTAGCTCACCACTATTAATTGCAGGACCATCAGCTATCACATCACCCTCTTTAACATAATCACCAACACGTACTAGTGGCCTTTGATTAATGCAAGTATTATGATTGGAACGCTGAAATTTCTTTAAATGATAAATATCTACACCCAGGTAGTTAACCCTTTCTTCATCAAAGGCGCGTATAACTATGGAATTACTATCAGAGCTATCAACTATGCCATCACGTTTTGCCAAAACTACAGCACCAGAACCAGAAGCAACAAAAGATTCCATACCAGTTGCAACCAAAGGAGCAGTAGGCTTCAATAAAGGTACAGCTTGGCGTTGCATATTTGAACCCATTAATGCTCTGTTGGCATCGTCATTTTCTAAAAATGGGATCAAGGAAGCTGCAACTGATATTACCTGTTTAGGAGATACGTCAATGTAACTCACTTGATCGCTACTTACCATGGCAAAACTAGCAGCATACCTACAGTATAGCATATCATCAACAAAACGGTTATTTTCATCGAGCCTTGCACTGGTATCAGCTATATAATACGAACCTTCATCTATTGCAGATAGATACTCAATTTGATCAGTGACAACCCTATTTACTACTTTCCTGTAAGGGCTTTCAATAAAACCATATTTATTAACACGTGCGTATATAGCCAAACTGTTGATTAGCCCTATATTTTGTCCTTCGGGGGTTTCAATGGGGCAAATTCTTCCATAATGAGTTGGATGAACATCACGCACTTCAAATCCTGCACGGTCTCTCGTTAAACCGCCAGGACCTAATGCTGATAACCTTCTTTTATGCGTTATTTCAGATAATGGATTAGTCTGATCCATAAACTGGGATAATTGAGAAGAATTAAAGAAATCTCTTAAGACATTAGTTAATACTTTTGGATTAATAAAATCAGATGGAGAAACTTTGTCTAAACTAGAAGTAGACATAGAGTCAATTATTACACGTTCCAATTTTAGTAACCCAGCCCTAAACTGGTTCTCTATAAATTCTCCAACTGATCTTACTCTTCTATTTCCCAAGTGATCAATGTCATCCACAGATCCTTGGCCGTCACGTAACAGTACTATTTTTCTTACAATTTCAATAATATCTTCATGTGTTAAGACAGTTAAATCCTCGTCACAACTTAACCCAAGATAAGAATTAAGTTTCAACCTACCAATATTAGACAGGTCGTAATACTCAAGGTTGAAGAAAAGATTATGAAAAAACTCTTCTACTATTTCCAAAACGGGAACTTCACCAGGACGCAAGACTCTATATATTTCATACAGCGCATCCTGATAAGACATGTTTTCATCTAGAAAAAGTGTATTTAATATATAAGGCCCAACATATAGATTATCGATGTTTAAGACTGATATTTCACCCACAGATAGTAATTCAAGCTTTTTTACATCTTCCACTTTTATAGACTCACCAGCAGATAAAATTTTCGTAGAGCTAACACTATCTACTAAGTCTTCTGCAAGAAATAAACCACATATAGAATCAAAAGGCACTAGATACTCTTTTAATCCATCATCATATAGCTTTTTAGCTAGCCTTGAGGTAACACGAACATTAGCCTTAAGTAACACATTACCTTTAACGTCCATTAAGTCAAAAGGTAACCTAACTCCCCTAAATTTGTCAGGAATAAAAGGTGCTTTCCAGCCATTTTTGTATTTTACATACTTTATCTTTTCATAAAATTTATCGAGTATATTATTATTTGACAGGCCCAACGCTTTTAATAAAACTGAGATTGGTAATTTTCTTTTCCTATCAATACGAAAATACAAATGGTCTTTAACATCAAACTCAATATCAAGCCAAGAACCTCTATAAGGAATAATTCTAGCAGAATAAATTAATTTACCGGAGTTATAAGTTTTTCCCTCATCGCTATCAAAAAACACACCAGGGGACCTATGCATCTGTGAAACGATAACTTTTTCCACCCCATTAATGATAAAAGTGCCTTTATCAGTCATCATCGGCAACTCACAAAAGTGGACTTCCCGCTCTTCTATAAATTTTACAATAGCCGCAAGCTTGGAACGATCCCCACTCTCTTTAATCGATCTATATTCATCAAGAGAAATACCATCTTGTAGAACAACAAGACGTATAGAAGCAATAACTCGAGCAGAAAAAGTTATACCGCGCTTTACACATTCAGACTCATCATACTTAGGATCATCTATTCTGCAGCTTATGAACTCAATAGTAGCCCTGTGCAAAGGATCATTTACTGGAAAGACTGAATGAAAAATAGATTCAAGTCTTTCATTATCATGACTTCCAGGAGTAAATGACTTGTATGACTCTTTTTGAACTTTAACTAAGTCTAACAAAGAATCTTTTAAATCAATTGACCTGGAATAAGAAACTCTAGGAACAAAAGCATCAGAAACACACATATAAGAAGAATCAACCATTAAAACACCCCAAACTAACTAAAAGCGCTGCATCAATATAAAATTAATATTTAAATATAAGCATCTTATTCAAGTTCCACTTGGGTTGCTCCTGCTTCAATGAGTTGTTGCTTTATTTTCTCTGCTTCATCTCTAGGAATACTAGCAGTCAAATCCTTAGGCAAGGATTCAACTAACTCTTTTGCTTCTTTTAAGCCTAATGTAGAATTAACCTTTCTAACCATTCTAATGATTTCCATTTTTTTTCTTGCATCAATTTCTTTAATTACAACTTTGCATTCAGTTTTTTCTTGAGAAGCAGAACTATCAGCATTATCACTAGTAGGTGCACTAGCACCAACAACTCCGCCAACAAAAGAACCAGCGGGTAATCCTATCTTCTCTTCTAGAACTTTTACAAGTTCAGAAGCCTCTAATAGATTTAAAGATAATATTTTATCAATCAAATCGTTTGTTACATTACTCATACTACTACCTTACTTAACAACAAATTTACTTTTTAGAACTATAATAATCTAACACTCTTATAAGCCTCATAGAAGGTGAGTTAATAGATAACGCCAACCGAGCGGGAATATTATAAAATATTAAACGCATAATTTTAATACGCAACTCATCCAGAGAAGGCAACTTAGCCAGTTTATTAACATCCTCTACTGTAAGCAATTGATTTAAGTGAGCTGCGCAAATCACAGACATCTTTTTTTTATTAGCATCAACGAAATCAACTATCAGCTTTGCAGCTTCTACTATACCACTAGAGTATATGATAGCAACAGGACCAGAAAATCTATCTGATAAATAGGAAAATCTACCAGTTCTTTCCAAAGCTAAACGTGCTAGAGTATTTTTAACCACTAGCATCCCGCCTGCTACAGCTTTTAGACCATTCCTGAGGGCTAATGAGTCACTAGCATTTATAGATTTAAAATCTACCAGTATTAAGAAATCATTATTTACAAACACATTCATTATGTTCTTTATAAAATCATCCTTACTTTCACGCTTCACAGCATTACTCCCTTAAATTATATCTTCCACTTTGTTTATTTTATAAGCTTTGCCCATAGTTGAATTTAAAAAGACACTCTTAAAGTACACTACTTTAACAGAAACAGGTTTACTATTTTTAATGACTTTAAGAAAGGCTTTCAAATTTTCTAGCAAATCATCAACACCGAACTTGACGTTTCCTAATTTACCGTGGATAATACCATTTTTGTCTGTCCTAAATTTTATTTGACCAGACTTAATGGTTTTAACAGCTTCTGCAACTTTAGAAGTTACGGTACCAAATTTAGGATTAGGCATTAACCCCTTGGCACCCAATACTTTTGCAATAGGGGTAATTTTTGCTATAAAATCGGGAGTGGTGATACACCAATCAACATCTAATTTTCTACCCTTTTTTATTTCTTCAACTAAATCGTCCCCTCCTACAATATCAGCACCAGCTTTTTCAGCTTCTGATAAATGCTTATCTTGGGCAAAAACAGCTACTTTAATATCTTTTCCAATACCCTTAGGCAAAACCACTGTACCGCGCACCTGTTCTTCAGATTTACGTGAATCCACACCTAAATTAACTGCAATATCAACTGACTCATCAAACTGTGCTGAAGCAGACTCAATAATCTTTTCTAAACATCGCTTGGGATTACCGTGATATGTACTCATGCGTCTAACCTTCTATAACTTCTATACCCATAGATTTGGCAGTGCCTATAACCATTTTCACTGTTGAATCCTCATTATCCACTTTCATGTCAACCATTTTACATCTTGCTACCTTAATTATAGCAGACATAGGCAACTTTGCCACCAATTCTTTACCCGGATTATTGGAGCTTTTGGTCAATTTAGCTTCCTGCTTAAGCAAATAAGCAACAGGCGGACCACTGACAGTAAAATCGTGAGAGCGATCGTCCTTTATAGAGATTCGTACTGTTACCAAATCACCTACCTTATAGTTAGCGTTAGCCGTGGTAGTCGCTTTATTAAAAGCTTCGCAGAACTTAGGAACGGGTATACCACGCGGACCAAGCACCGAAGCAATTTTTGACCCTGGTACTGCCTTTCCCGCTTCCATCAATAAGTTAATCTTAGCAACCACGACACTCATAATTAATCCTCTATTTTCTCTACTTGAGCTAAATCTAACTCTATTATTGTTGGCTTACCTAGAATTGACACTTCTACATTAATAATTTTTTTCTCATCGTTAATCATATCTACTTTACCAGTAAAATTTTGAAAAAGACCGTCGTTAATTTTCACCTTTTCTCCCTTTTCATAACCATGACTTAATTTTTTCGTCTCTTGAGCATTATAAAGTGCATTACACATTGAGCGAATCTCATCATCCAAAATTACCTTGGGAACATTACCATCTTTTAAGAACCCATAAACTTTAAGAGACTTTGGTATATTATTAACAAAGTTTAACACTTCATCGCATAAATTTACATATAAAAAAACATAACCAGGAAAGCATTTTCTTCGTGTAACAGTTTTTTTAGACCTTAATTCTGCCTCACTTAGCTCTTCATATGGGATAAAAACTTCCTTAAAATAATCGCTAACTCCTAATCTCATAGAATTTTCTAACACGTGTTGACACACCTTTTCTTCATAATTGGAAGCAACTCTCAAAATATACCACTTGTATTTGTCAAATTCTCTACACTTTAAACTCATTTCATCATCTAAAACTACTTCAAAATTACCAGGCTCATCACTGCAGAACCCAGGTGTTTGATTCAGAATATCCTTGCTCTCATCACATAGATGCATATACACGTACACTTCACACAACTCTCTTATGTCAGATTTTGAATTACCTACCGTTTGATAAGGAATAAATACCTTCTTGAAATAAGCAGTGTAGTTTATCAACTCACGTACGCTCCTCTCATGCCAGTAATCAACTTTAATAATGTACCATTTATATTCCATAAACAATTCCAAATAAAGCTTTAATTGCGTAAAGAGACGTAAAATCTATCAAATGAAAGAAAACTGAAAAGCATAATATAACAACTGCTACAACAAATAAAGACGATAACACTTCTTGCTTCTTCACCCAGGCAATTTTTCGTATTTCCTGCTTGATATCACACAAAAAGACACTTAACCCTTTTAACATTTCTACCACAACATTAATGCAGGAGCGATAGGAATTGAACCTACAACCTCTGGTTTTGGAGACCAGCGCTCTACCAATTGAGCTACACCCCTATGATTAATTTCTACTCCAAAATTTCAGAAACAACACCAGAACCAACAGTTCTACCGCCCTCTCTTATTGCAAAACGCAATCCCTTATCCATTGCTATTGATGCTTGCAATTCCACTTCTATACTTACATTATCTCCAGGCATTACCATCTCTTTCCCTTCCAGCAATTTTATACTCCCCGTTACATCTGTTGTCCTTATATAAAATTGTGGCTGATAATTCGCAAAAAATGGCGTA